>JANOXS010000070.1:0-28061 GCA_031418535.1 Hyphomicrobiales bacterium
CGGCTTCTACAACACCCGCCGCAAACATTCAGCCATAGGAGGCTCATCACCCGTCAAGTTCGAACGATTAGCCGCGAACTTCGTTCGGCGGTTATCAGCCTAAATGAGAACAGGATGCGGAATTAATTGGGGACAAGTCCATCTTGAAAATTGTGAAATCTGTGTTAATATTTGTGTAGAGGTTTACACATGGCAACCAACCTAGCAATTGATCCAAAACTTATTGAGGAAACACTTCGAGTGAGTGGTGCCCGCACAAAAAAAGCTGCGGTAACCCAAGCACTTCAAGAGTTCATTGCAAGAAAGTGGGTAGAAGAAAACCGTGCAAATATAGATGCCTATAATGACGAGATTGCATCGCGCGGTGTTTGGTCTGAGAATATGCGAAGCTGGTGATGCGCCAATATGATATTTGTAAAAATACGAACGTAGCATCACGAAAACTGGTGCCCTTTGTGGTCGTTCTCCAGGCAGACCTCCTGCAAGACTTTCACACAACCATTGTAGCGCCTTTGATGCTGGAAACGCCGGCCACCAAAATCAGCAAGTTAAATCCTATTGTAAAAATCGCTGGCAAGTCATACCGCGTTTCAATGGCAGAATTATCAAGTGTGCTCCGCAAGCATTTAGGCGAAGTTGTAGCGAATGTCGAAAACCAACATTACGAATTTGTAGCAGCAATCGATCTCATATTTACCGGGGTCTAATTCCCCAGCACCGCCGCTTCAAGAATATCCATGCCTTCGTTCAAAATCATATCGGATGCGGTGAGCGGCGTGAGCAGGCGCACTACATCGCCGTAAACACCGCACGTCAATATCAACAACCCACGCTCCAAACATTTCGCAGCCAGTGCTTTGGCACCGCCTGCATCAGGCTTGTTGCCGCCATGCTCGGTCACCATTTCAAACGCACACATGGCTCCAAGCCCGCGGATATCGCCAATTGGCATACCCTTCTTTTTGGCTTTGATTGCGTTGAGGCGCTTCATCATCATCTCGCCTTGCTTCACTGATTTTTCCAACAAATTCTCAGTTTCAAAAGCTTCAAACACGCCCAGCGCTGCGGCGCAGGCTATGGCGTTGCCAGCATAAGTGCCGCCAATGCCACCTGGATCTGGCGCGTCCATAATTTTGGCGCGACCCGTAACAGCGGCCAGTGGGAAGCCCCCTGCCAATGATTTGGCCGATGTTACCAGATCAGGCTCCACGCCATAATGCTCCATCGCAAAGAATTTTCCGGTGCGGCCGAAACCTGATTGAATTTCGTCGGCGATCAACAATATGCCATGCTCGTCACAAAGTGCCCGCAAGCGTTCCATCAATTCTTGAGGGGCAATGTAGAAACCACCTTCGCCCTGCACAGGCTCAATGATAATCGCTGCCACGCGGGCAGGCTCCACATCACACTTGAACAACAGTTCAATGGCATGAATTGAATCTTCGACGGAAATGCCTTTATGCGCCACTGGAAATGGCACATGCCAAATGCCACCGGGCATAGGCCCGAACTTGGCTTTGTAAGGTAAAACTTTTCCAGTGAGGGCCATGCCCAGAAGTGTCCGGCCATGAAAACCACCATGAAAGGCAATCACATCTGATCGACCTGTATAGCAGCGTGCATATTTAATGGCGTTCTCAACAGCTTCAGCACCTGTTGTGACGAGGGCAGATTTCTTCTCGCCAGAAATAGGCACAGCCGCATTCAGTTTTTCGCACACTTCAATGAAGGGCTCATAAGGCATGACCATAGCACACGTGTGGGTAAATTTCTCCAGCTGCTCATAGACGCGCTTCATCACGAGGGGATGGCGATGGCCAGTGTTGACCACAGCAATGCCGCCGCCAAAATCCACATAGCGGTTGCCTTCAATATCCCAGATTTCAGAATTCTCAGCCTTAGCCGCCATCACTGCAGCGCCCATGCCAATGCCGCGAGACACAGCTTTGGCGCGGCGTTCCACCCACGCTTTGTTGGAACCAGCAGGCTGATGATGGATGGGTGCGTTCATGGCGTTATCTCCGTGTGTTGATGAGCATAACTTAGCCTTGGCCTTGGTATGGGGGCAATTGAAATGAATGGGGCCAGATTTGGCCGGATTTCCACAAACGATTTGGACCAGTTGCGAAGCGCCGCACAGTTCACTAAAAAGCACTTACAATAACAAAGGGAACGCCTAAATGAACACTGCAATTCTTGCCAATCAAATGTGGCAACCGACCACAACACTCTTTTCAGTCCGTAATCTTGTGCTTGCCATCATTGGAAGTTTGATTGTGGCAGCCGCTGCTCAAATCAATATCCCCATGGTTCCCGTGCCAATGACTTTACAAACTCTGGCCGTGCTTTCGATTGGTGCTGCTTTTGGTGCGCGCCTCGGTGCAGCAACGCTGGCACTCTATGCACTTGAAGGAGCCGCTGGCCTTCCAGTATTTGCGCAAATGAAAGCGGGTGCAGGCGTTATTGCTGGTCCATCGGGCGGCTATATCATTGGCTTTGTTCTAGCCGCTGCTGTGGTGGGCTATCTTGCCGAAAAGGGCTGGAGTCGCAGTTTTGTAAAGATGATTGCAGCGGCCTTGCTCGGTGCCATTGTGCTTTATATCCCCGGCTTGGTCTGGTTGCACCAATTTGCAAATGGCTGGGCGCAAACTTTTGAATGGGGCATCACACCATTTATCTACGGCGATATTTTGAAAGCAGTCATCGCAGCACTTGGTTTTCAAGGTGCGTGGATGGCACTTGCCAAGAAGTAATCATATAGTTTCATGAACTGCCGCGCTTGAAATTCAACTCAAGCGCGGTATTTTTTTGAATACTACAATTTCAATTTTGACCATTTGATCAGTTAGTGCTTAACTCACTTTATTGTCCTTGTCTTGGACACAAAAAATAGGGAGTTAAACATGAAAACACGACATCTCATTGCTACCGCTTTGTTGATGAGCACCATGCTTGTCGGTGCCGCCGCACAGGCCAAATCATTGGTCTATTGTTCTGAAGGCTCACCCGAAAACTTCACACCTGCGATGAATACAACCGGCACCAGCTTAGATGCTGCCCGTCCAGTTTATAATAAGCTCGTGCAATTCGAACCCGGCACAACAACGGTTAAACCAGCTCTTGCTGAAAGCTATGACATTTCTGCCGATGGCACTGTAATCACGTTTCATCTGCGCAAGGGTGTTAAGTTTCACTCCGGCGTGAATGGTTTCACACCAACACGTGATTTGACTGCTGAAGATGTGATCTGGTCGTTCGAACGCCAATCCAAGCCTGATCATCCTTATGCAAAAGTTTCAGCAGGCGCTTATGATTATTTTAATGACATGGGCATGCCAGATCTTTTGGCTTCGATTGCAAAAGGTGCTGATGACCTCACTGTTGTCATGACATTGAAAGAACCAAATGCTCCGATCATGGCCAACCTCGCCATGGATTTCGCAACAATTCAGTCTGCTGAATATGCTGACTTCCTGATGAAGAAAGGCACGCCCGAACAATTCGACCAAATTCCAGTGGGCACAGGTTCATTCCAGTTTGTCGATTACCAAAAAGACGCCGTCATTCGCTTCAAAGCCTTTGATGGTTGGGCTGGCAAGCCCAAAGTAGATGATTTGATCTACGCCATCACTCCCGATGCAACAGCGCGTTATGCCAAGATGAAAGCCAATGAATGCCAGATTATGATTGCGCCAAATCCAGCTGACCTTGAAGCCATGCGCAAAGACGACCAAGTTCAACTTCTTGAGCAAGCAGGCCTTAACGTTGGCTATCTCTCCATGAACGCCATGAAAGCTCCCTTTGATAAAGTGGAAGTTCGCCAAGCCATCAATATGGCCATCGATAAAGCCGCAATTTTGAAAGAAGTTTACCAAGGTGCAGGCCAAGCAGCAAAGAATCCTCTCCCGCCAACCATCTGGTCCTATGATGAATCAACGGTGGATTATACTTACGACCCAGCCAAAGCCAAAGAAATGTTGGCTGCTGCCGGCGTGACCACACTCACCACTGATTTGTGGTGGATGCCTGTGCAACGCCCCTACAATCCAAACGCCAAGCGCATGGCTGAAATGATGCAGGCCGATTTGGCCAAGGTTGGCATCACTGCAAATCTTGTGTCTTACGAATGGGGTGAATATCGCAAGCGTCTACAAGCTGGCGAACATCAAATGGGCTTGCTCGGTTGGACGGGTGACAATGGTGATCCAGACAATTTCTTGTTCTTGCTCTCCTGCAAAGCTGATGGCACACCGGCCGGACAGAACATTGCCAAGTGGTGCAACAAAGACTTCGACGCTAAATTGTTAGAAGCCCGCAAGATCACCGATCAAGCGGCGCGGTCTAAGATTTATGCCGAGATGCAGGCGATCTTTAAAAAAGAAGCACCATGGATGACCATTGCGCATTCCACCGTGTTTGAGCCTGTGCGCAAAGAAGTGACTGGCTATAAAGTCAGCCCGCTTGGAGCGCATGAATTCCAAGATGTAGACGTCGCACAATAAAGTAAGTAGCCCTCATTCTGTCAAAAGGATGAGGGCAATTTAATATGATCAAATACCTTCTAAAACGCGCGGCTCTCACGCTGCCCACGTTTATAGCCCTCATGTTTGTCACCTTCACCATGATCCGCCTTGTGCCCGGCGATCCCATTGAGGTGCGCCGGGGCGAGCGTGGAATTTCGCTTGAACGACTTGCCGAACTTCGACACGAGATGGGGCTGGATCAGCCTGTCTGGAAACAATTTTTGGATTATGTCTGGGCGCTGTTGCATGGCGATTTTGGCACGTCCATCGTTTCAAAAACGCCAATCACGACTGAATTTTTTACGCTCTTTCCGGCCACTGTTGAGCTCACCTTGTGCGCCATGTTGTTTGCTATTGTCATAGCAGTGCCAGCGGGTGTGATTGCAGCAGCAAAGCGCGGAAGCATTTATGATCAATCGATGATGGGGATTGCCCTTGTCGGTTATTCCATGCCGCTGTTCTGGTGGGGCCTCATGCTTATCCTGCTCATGTCCAACACGCTGCACCTCACGCCAGTTTCAGGTCGTGTCGATCTGATCAAATTTTACTATCCTTCAGTGACTGGATTTTTTCTAATTGATTCTTTGTTATCAGGTCAGAAAGGCGCATTTATCGATGTGGTGCGCCATCTGATTTTGCCGACTATTGTTTTAGGCACAATTCCACTCGGAGCAATTGCACGCATGACACGCTCGGCAATGTTGGAAGTCTTGGAAGAGGACTATGTTCGCACAGCCCGCGCCAAAGGTTTGTCCACTTTTCGTGTCGTCGGTCTACATGCACTGCGCAATGCGCTGATTCCAGTGGTGACTATGATTGGCGTTCAATTGAGTTTCTTATTGGCGGGGGCAGTGTTGACTGAAAATATTTTTTCTTGGCCGGGCATTGGCAAATGGTTGATCGAGTCAATTTCCCGCCGAGATTATCCGGCTCTTCAAGGTGGAATTATGTTGGTGGCTTGCTTGGTGATTGTGCTGAATTTTATGATGGATGCGGTCTATGCTTTGATTAACCCGAGGATTAGTCGTGACAGTTGAGACACAATCCATAAAACCACCCGGTCAGCTCGCCGCATTCTGGTACGCATTTAGTGAAAACAAGGGTGCTGTGGTGGGTGCTGCTGTTGTATTGCTGGTGATCGTCTGTGCAGTCTTTGCAAATGTGTTGGCTCCCCACAATCCGCTTGAACAATTTCGGGATGCGACCAAGCTTCCCCCAATTTGGGTAACTGGTGGCAAATGGGCCTATCCGTTGGGCACAGATCCTTTAGGGCGAGATATGCTTTCGCGCATTCTCTATGGTTCGCGAACCTCCCTGTTTATCGGGCTTTCCATAATGATAGCTTGCAGTTTAGCAGGAACCTGTTTGGCTTTATTGGCGGCTTTCATGGGGGGCATAGTCGATGTGATTATTATGCGGATCATGGATTTGATATTGGCTATTCCTGGGTTGGTGCTAGCCATCTTGATCATTGCGGTGATTGGACCAAACTTGACCAACACGATTGTAGCTGTGACGATTGTTTACCTGCCGCGCTTTGTAAGGCTGGTGCGGGCGACGGCAATTAACGAGCTCACCAAAGATTATGTGACGGCAGCAAAGGTAGCTGGTGTTGGTCCGTGGCGGTTGATGTTTTCAACGGTTTTACCAAACTGTATGGCACCTCTCATCGTTCAAGGAGCGCTTGGAGTATCTGATGCTATTTTGGAAACGGCAGCCTTGGGTTTTCTCGGATTGGGTGCCCAACCACCGACACCGGAATGGGGTTCAATGCTGGCCGATGCACGCGATCTGATAACCTCAAATCCTTGGGTCACTGCCTTGCCCGGGATCGCAATTTTAATCACCGTGTTAGCAATTAACCTCATGGGTGATGGTTTGCGTGATGCGCTTGACCCGCGCCTGCGGAGGAGCTGAACTATGGCACTCCTTGAGATCAAAAACCTCACAGTTGAATTCAAAACCTCGAGCGGCGCATTCCGCGCTGTGGATGGCGTTTCGATGAATGTCGACTCTGGCGAAGTGCTGGCGGTTGTAGGTGAGTCAGGGTCAGGAAAATCCGTGGCCATGTTAGCCGTGATGGGATTGCTGCCGTGGACCGCCAGTGTAACAGCTGACCGCATCAATTTCGATGGTCGTGACCTTTTGAATATCTCTGCCGATGATCGCCGTAAGATTACGGGAAAAGACATGGCGATGATTTTCCAAGAGCCGATGACAAGTTTGAACCCGTGTTTCACGGTCGGTTTTCAACTGATGGAAGCCATGAAAACCCATCTTGAATTGGATAAAGCTCAACGCAAAAATCGCGCCATTGAGCTTCTCGAAGAGGTGGGCATTCCCGCTCCCGAAACTCGCCTTGCGTCTTATCCTCATCAGCTTTCCGGCGGCATGAGCCAGCGCGTGATGATTGCCATGGCGCTGGCGTGCAATCCCAAACTGCTGATTGCCGACGAACCAACCACAGCATTGGATGTCACCATTCAGGCACAAATTTTAGAACTGCTCACATCTTTACAAAAAGACAAAGGCATGGGCCTTGTGTTGATCACACATTCGATGGGCGTTGTGGCCGAAACCGCCGAGCGGGTGAGTGTGCAATATGCGGGGCAGAAAGTTGAGGAGCAACCAGTCACAGGATTGTTCGCAAGCCCGCGCCATCCTTATACATCTGCCTTGCTCTCAGCCCTGCCAGAGCGTGCCACAGGCCGCAGGTTGCCTTCTATCCCGGGCGTTGTGCCGGGTCAATTTGACCGACCGAAAGGCTGTTTGTTCGCGCCGCGCTGCACATATGCTACTGAACTATGTCGATCAACACCACCCGCAATGAACTTCGGCGCGTTGTGCCATTATCCTTTGGGTAAACCCACATGACCCAGATACTCAATGCCCAAAATCTTGCTAGATACTATCGTATCTCACGAGGAATGTTCAGTGAGGCCGCAACGCTCAAAGCTGTTGATGGTGCCAGCTTCACACTAGACAAGGGCAAGACACTTGCAGTGGTTGGCGAGTCTGGCTGCGGGAAATCCACACTTGCCCGCCTTGTCACGATGATCGAGCCGCCAACTTCAGGCACCTTAAATATCTCTGGCAAAGATATTGTAGGCGCAAGTTCAGAAACCCTGCGCGGCCTTCGCCCCAAAGTGCAAATTGTTTTTCAGAACCCATATGGTTCACTCAATCCACGTCAGAAAATCGGCGCGATTTTGGAAGAGCCTTTGTTGGTGAATACCACTCACACCAAAGCCGAGCGCACTGAAAAAGCCCGCGCCATGATGGTGAGTGTGGGTCTGCGCCCCGAACATTATGATCGCTATCCACACATGTTCTCCGGTGGTCAGCGCCAGCGCATTGCGATCGCGCGGGCCCTGATGCTTGAGCCTGAAGTCCTGGTGCTGGACGAGCCGGTTTCCGCTTTAGATATTTCCATTCAGGCCCAAGTTCTCAACTTGCTTGCCGACCTGCAAGAAAAGCACAATCTCGCATATCTCTTTATCAGCCACGATCTTTCAGTTGTGAAGCATATCGCCGATGATGTGATGGTGATGTATTTGGGCCGCGTGGTGGAGCAGGGCACACGCAATGACATTTTCGCAAACCCGCAACACCCTTATACCAAAGCACTGCTGTCGGCCACGCCAACTCCTGATCCCATGCGCAAACGGGAACGGATCATATTAAAAGGCGAGTTGCCATCGCCGCTCAATCCGCCAACTGGCTGTACATTCCACCCGCGCTGCCCCATTGCCTTTGACAAATGCCACGTTGTAAATCCTGAGCTCAAACAACACGGCAAAACTTTTGCCGCCTGTCACGCGCTAGATATCTAGCGCTTCGATATTCACGAAGGCTGATCGTAACGCTTTCGACCATTCTGTTGAGAGCATTTTGAAATAAGGATCATCCAAGCCAATGCGCTTGGTGTGTTCGATTTTCAAACTGTCCACTTCATAAGTCAAAAGGTCAATCGGCAGGCCCACGCTTAAGTTGGACCGCAATGTGGAATCAAAGGACACGAGAATCATTTTCGCAGCTTCGCCCAGTTCCATTTCGCTGCGGGCCACACGGTCTAATATCGGCTTGCCGTATTTATGTTCACCGATTTGAAAAAATGGTGTGTCGGGAGTGGCTTCGATAAAATTTCCAGCTGCATAGATGTTAAACAGGCGCGGGCGCTCTGTGCCCACTTGGCCGCCAAATATAAAGCTAGCCGCAAAGGCTTCACCATTTGCAGTGAGAAAGCCTTCGTCACTGGCCTTAACCGAGCGCACCGCATTTCCCACCACATGTGCCGCTTGAAACATTGTGACCGCCGATTTTAGCGTCTCGCCACTTTCGGGAGGATGCGCGATTTGTTCGGACAACATGCTGGTGACCGCCTGTGTGACAGCGAGGTTGCCAGCGGTAAGCAGCACAAACACACGGTCGCCCGGAAATTCCCATGTGAAAAGTTTTTTAAACTTCCCCACATTGTCCACGCCGGCATTGGTGCGCGTATCCGCTGCCATCACGAGGCCTTTTTCCAAAAGCATTCCTACACAATAGGTCATAAAGCTGATTCCAAATTCATCGCTGGCTACTGTTGCGCAATTTCGACGCGAACTTCAACCGTCATGTGCTCTTCGCTCGGGTTGCCGCGCCGTGAGCCTTTTATCGGAGCAACTGCCGCAGCATCAAGCCCCGCAGCAACGCGCACATAATGTTCAGTTGGGCATTGGCCATTGGCAGCATCAAAGCCAACCCACCCCAAATCAGCCACCAACAATTCCGCCCATGCATGAGATGCAACCGAGGTCGCCCCCACACCGGTCACCAAATATCCCGTGACATAGCGCGCTGGAATTCCCAGATGGCGGGCCATGCTGATCATCACATGGGCATGGTCTTGACACACACCATGCCCCACCTGAAAGGCCTCAGAAGCCGTCGTATGGTAATCAGAGGTGCCAACTTCATAAGCAATCTTCTCATGCACAAAACCCATCAGTATATGGGCGCGTTCGATTGCTGTGCCTTTGAATTTCAAATTTGCTATTGCAGCTTTTAATTCGTCATCGGGCATGGTGACAGTTGTTTGGCGCAAGAACACGGTGTCTGGCGCCATACAGCTAAGCCCCCGCACCACGCCGCTTGCATCGAAAGTTTCAACTTCGCCTTCAGCAAGAATTACATTTTCAAAGCCAAGGTTTTGCGCTGTGATTAAATGAATCCAATTTCCAAAGCCATCGACATAAACCAAACCATGTTCAATGCCGGGCGTGGTGATTTTCCAATTCACGGTTTTTTGAGAAATAAAATCCGCAGGCTTTAAATGCAGGCGTTGCACCAGATAGCTGGGCTTGGCATCGTATTTATAGTGGGTCTCGTGATGAATTTTGATGCGCATGACAGTCACGGAAAATTATAAGTCTGGCTGATGGAAGCCGACAGGTTTGTGTTGGTGGTGATGAAGGCGCGGAGATATTCATGCAATCCACTTTGGAAAATATCTTCCATTTTTCCAGACCGCAGCCGCTCCAACGATTCCGCAATCATATCGTGGCAGACGTATTTTTGTCCATGCAAGTTTGCCAATCCTTCAAGTGCGGTGTTGATCCATTGATGGCTGAATACCAATGAACGCGGCATTTCTTCTCGCAGAATTAAAAACTCTGCCACCAGCCATGGTCTGTATCGGCTGTCACGGTAGAACCATCGATACGATCGATGCGCTGATACACTGCGCAAAATTTGCGCCCATTGTTGCGTATCCAAATCGCTGCCGACGTCGGAAGGTTTCGGCAGGAGAATGAAATACTTCACATCCAGAATGCGTGCCGTATTATCAGCGCGCTCAATAAAATTGCCGAGTTGGCTGAAGTAATAATTTTCATTGCGCAGCATCGTGCCAAGTACGGCCCCGCGAAATGACATCGACCGATGCTTCACCCATTCCAGAAATACAGGTAAGCGATCAGATGTGAGTTCGGATGGCTTGACCGTCAGCAATTCATTCCATGTCGAGTTAATGCTTTCCCATACGTCGCGTGTCAGTGCTGTGCGCACAGCCCTGCCATTGTCTCGGGCCGCATGAACCACCGATTTAATGCTGGAGGGGTTGCTTTCATCAAAGATGAGAAAATCCACAACCTTGGCCGCAACAATATCATCATGCTTAGCGTTATAGGTGTCCAAACTTGCGGCACTCAACAAGGTTGATCGCCATTCGTCGCGGTGGCCTTCCACTGCACCCGGCATGAGCGAAATGCGGTGCCCCACTTCAAGAAGACGCGCCATATTTTCGGCGCGCTCCATGTAGCGCGACATCCAGTATAGCGAAGAGGCGGTTCGTCCGAGCATCAGTCCTCCAAAACCCAAGTGTCTTTGGTGCCGCCGCCTTGGCTGGAATTCACCACCAGCGAACCTTCCTTCAAAGCAACGCGGGTGAGCCCGCCGCGCGTAATCCGAATTTGGTCGCCAGATAAAACAAACGGCCGCAAATCCACATGGCGTGGGGCAACACCTGACGACGTGTAAGTTGGCACTGATGAGAGCGCTAGTGTTGGTTGAGCGATATAGTTTGTGGGGCGCGCCAAAAGTTTGGCACGGAATAATTCAATTTCAGCTTTTGATGACGTCGGCCCCACCAACATACCATAACCACCAGAGCCATGAACTTCCTTCACCACAAGTTCTTCGAGGTGGTCGAGCACATAAGCCAATGATTTTTCTTCGCTACAGCGCCACGTCGGCACGTTTTTCAGCAGCGGTTTTTCGCCTGTGTAAAATTCAATCACATCCGGAATGTAAGTGTAGATGGATTTATCATCGGCAATGCCGGTGCCCGGCGCATTGACAATGGTCACGCGGCCGGCTCGGTAAAGATCAATCAACCCCGGCACACCGATGGATGAATCTGGCCGGAACGACAGTGGATCAAGATAGTCATCATCAATCCGGCGGTAAACCACATCCACACGTTTGGGCGCTTGTGTGGTGCGCATATAGAGATAGCCATCCGCCACAAACAGATCGCCACCTTCGCACAACTCAACACCCATCTCATCAGCGAGAAACGCATGTTCAAAAAACGCAGAATTATAAATCCCAGGTGTGAGGATAACAATCGTCGGGTCGCCATCGCAACCTGCCGGGGCAACGCTTTCTAAAGTCTTGCGCAGCAGGGCCGGGTAATTGTCAACCGGAGCCACGCGTTGTTTGGAAAACAAATCAGGAAACAAATGCATCATCGCCTCACGGCCTTCGAGCATATAGGATACGCCTGACGGAGTGCGACAATTGTCTTCCAAAACATAGAATTCATTTTCGGCAATGCGCACAATATCAATACCGATAATATGAGCATAAATCCCGCGCGCTGGATTGACCCCCACCATCTCCGGCACAAAGGCTGCGTTCTGGGTGATAATTTCGTGAGGAATTCTCCCCGCACGAATGATCTCTTGGCGGTGATAGATGTCATGCAAAAATGCATTCAGCGCCCGAACCCTTTGTTCTATGCCAGCCGAAAGCCTGCGCCATTCAAGCGCTGAAAACACCCGTGGGATAATATCAAAGGGAATGAGGCGTTCAGACGCTTCGCCTTCGCAGTAAACCGAAAACGTAATGCCTTGTCTGCGGAAGATATTTTCCGCCTCGCGTTTGGCGCGCTCGACATCGGTGACGCTCAGAGTTTCTAACCAAGACTCAATCTTGGCGTAAGGTGCTCGCACCTTGCCATTCCCCAAGCCCATCTCGTCGAAAAGTTTAGACATTCAGTTCCCCAAGCTGCCAGTGTGGTTCTAAATGTAAGTGATTGGCAAGTACAAATTTGTCACAAGGTTTCGCTGGATATTGGGCGCTACGACCAAGTCCGGCATGCACCCTCAATTTTAACTCTGCTTTCTAATAGTTGAAATCTTATTTTTTCCTTTCTGGCTAAAAAGCGGGCGGACGGCATGGGAATCGAAATGGCGTAAAATCCACCAGCCACACAAAAGGCTGTGCCCAAGGCGCTAATGCCGGACGTGTGTTCCTCGCTGTCTTCAGCGATGCCACTCATGCGGATGTTTTCAATTTCAGCAAACAAGCTCTTCAATGCGCGTGTCTTAAATCGAGGCCCAATTTTTAACACCCGTTGTAAAACGAGAGGTGTCATTAGGGAAAGCACCGCTTTGCCGTTTGCTGAATTATGCAACGAAAAGGCTTCCCCGACAGAAGATACAGCGCGCAGTCTTTGGCTGCCCGCCACTTGATCGACAAAGACCAATCGGGAGCCACGCAGCACCGCAAGATCCACCGTCTCACCCGTCGACAAAGATAAATCTTTGAGAAAGGGGTGGATGATTTCCACCACATCAAGATGATGTTGAGCGGCCACTTGGAAAAGCTCACCACCCAACCGAATGCTGCGATGGCTGCCGTCGGCATAGAGCAGTCCTTCGCCTGCTAAGGCGCCAACAATACGTTGCACGGTAGAGCGCGGCAAGCTCACCCCTTTGGCAATTTCAGCCAAACTCAACCCACTTCTTGCTTCTGCACACAGGCGCAAAATGGCAGCCGCGCGGGCAATAACTTGAATATTTTGGTCCCTCATGTTTGCAGTTTAGGGTGTACCGCAATGCGGTGCAATGGCGTATTATTGTTTTTGCGGCGGTGTAATTTCTCTGACAATTAAAAAAATCGAAGGGGAGAAAGTTAACATGGTCAAAGTGCGTGGCATTGAATTTCAGGCCAATATGGACAATGCGATGGGATTGGAATTTACCAATCTTTCGCACCGTTGGGGTTTTCAATGCCCGAACTGGCCCTATTTCCAAGATGTGAAAATTGAGCGCATTCATTACATGGCCAAATCTGGCGTGCTGTCGCAACGCATCACCACGTCGATGCACTCCACCACGCATATTGATGCGCCAGCCCACGTGGTGCAGGGCACGCCCTTCATTGATGAAGTGCCGCTGCCACATTTCTTTGGCTCTGGCATTGTCGTGCCAATGCCGAAGAAGAAATGGGAATCAATCACGGCTGACGATCTTGAGAAAGCTTGCGGCAAATCAATCCGTCCGCATGATGTATTGATCCTCAACACCGGCTGGCACAAGGTTTATGAGGATGGCGATTATTTCGCCTATTGCCCGGGTTTTGTGCCGTCTGCGGGTCAGTGGATGGTCGATCATCAAGTGAAAGTGGTCGGCCATGATACGCAGGCCAACGATCACCCCTTAGCCACAGCCATCGGACCACAACGCAACGGCCCATTGTTGCCGCATTTGGAAAAGGAATATTTTGAATGGTCGGGCGGCAAAGACTGGGCCAAAGATTTTCCAGACTGGGAACCAGTGCATCAGATACTTTTCAAGAACGGTATACTGGGCATTGAAAATGTCGGCGGAGATTTGGACTCCGTCACAGGCAAGCGCTGCACCTTTGCGTTTTTCCCGTGGAACTGGGACCGTGGCGATGGCTGCATCATCCGCCTCGTCGCTATCACTGATCCTTCGCAGAATTATCGCATTGAACGCGGGGATCATTTCTGATGCACATCAAACGCTTTGCAGATGCCCTAAAATATGAAGCGCCAAACCACCGCGGCGTGGTGGGCCTTCGCTTGCAAGGCTTTGAAGAACATGGCCCGAAAAACCAATGGGTTGGTTATTCGCAATTTCTACCGGGTGGCGGAGCAGGACCAGACTCAACACCATTCGAGAAAGTCTATGTGGTTCTCGAAGGCGAAATGACGGTGATCATAGATGGCACTGAAACGGTGTTGGCAGCGATGGACTCTTGCACCATTCCGCCGGGAGAAGTGCGCGAGATTATCAACCGCACACATCATGTGACGAAAATGTTGGTGGTGATTCCTTACCCACCGGGAGTAAAACCATGAGCGATGATTGGTTGAAAAATCCGGCCTCCCTCTTTGATGTCAAAGGCAAAGTAGCCATCATCACGGGTGCGTCTGGAGCGTTTGGGGCATTAGCAGCCCGGGTGCTCTCAGGCGCTGGCTGCAAACTCGTATTATCAGCGGGCAAGAAAACTGAACTCGATGCAATCGTGTCTGAATGCGCCGGAAGTATCGGCATCAACATTCGTCCGTCTACGGAGGAGAATTGTAATTCTATCGTGGCCAAGGCCGTTGAGGCTTTTGGTCGTGTTGATATTCTGGTCGTCGCTTCCGGCAAAAATGACGTGTCAAAAATTCACGAAATGGCACCAGCGCGCTTTCTCGATGTGATGGATGCGAATGTCACACAAAGTTGGTTGATGGCCAAAGCTGTCACCATGCAAATGCAAAAGCAAAATCAAGGCGGCAAGATTGTTCTCATGTCGTCTGCGCGTGGGCTCCTTGGTCATCCAGCGGGGTACACTGCTTATTGCGCTTCTAAAGCTGCCGTCGACGGCATGACCAAAGCCTTGGGTTGTGAGCTTGGCCCCAGCGGCATTACCGTCAACGCCATTGCGCCGACCGTGTTCAGGTCACCGCTCACGGAATGGATGTTTGCTGACGATGAAAAAGCCAAAACCACACGAGCTGGATTTTTGGCGCGAGTGCCAAAGGGAAGGTTGGGGGAACCTTCTGATCTCGCTGGTCCCTTGTTATTTCTCACGTCTCGCGCGTCCGATTTCTATACTGGCCACGTGCTCTATGCCGATGGCGGTTACACGGCGGGCTAACGCAAATGCATGAATGGACCATGTTCCCATTTGATCGAGGCTTCATGCCGCGCCACCACGCGGGCAAGGTTGTTGAGATTGGCGCGAAGATGCGTGAAGAACTTGCGGTTCACCGGGTCCATGTCCGACTGGCGGCGATAGACCAAGCCGATCATGCGTTCAGGCTGCGGAATGTTGAGAGGCAGAACCGCAATGCGCTGATCCTGTTGCAGCGAGTGAATGACCGAAAGCGGCATAATGGCCAAAGCTTGCGTGGCCGCAAGATAATTGATCACACTGTGCAGCGAGCCTCCAGCATAGCGGATCGACAATTCGCCAATGCCAAGCGTCATCAAAATATTGGTGAGGTCCAGCATCAAAGGCGAGCCCGGCAGTGGAGCTACCCAAGAGCAAGAAACGAAATCTGCTTTGCTCAAAGTCTTTTTCATCAGCAACGGGTGCATGGCACTGCAGGCCACAACATTGCGCGCGGCGATCAAGGGTTCAAACACCAGTTCAGCGCTGATGTCTTGGGTGCCAGCAGGGGTGACACCAACGTCTATTTCATTGGCCAGCAGGCTGCTGACCAGATCATTGTAATGGCCATAAGACTGGTCGAACAGAATGTTCGGCTGTTGCATTTGGAACGATGCGACGATGCTGGACACAACAGCGTCCATGAAAAAAGGAACCCCGCCGATCCGCACCCGGCCCGACGTGCCGCCACGAAAACTTGCGACAGTCTCCGTTGCTTTGCGCGAAGCCGCCAAAATGGCCTTGCCGTGAACCGCCAATTGCTTGCCCAAAGCCGTGGGTTGCAAGGGCCTGCGTCCCGCCACAAACAACGGCTCACCCACCCGCTTTTCAATCATCGCCAGAGTGCGCGAGATTGCGGGCTGCGAGGTGCCCAGCAGTGCGGCTCCCTCGGTCACACCCCCAGCTTCCACCACCGCCGCCAATTGCACCAAATGTCGTTCATCAAACTTCATAACAAAATGTTATATTCAATGTGCAACTTAATATCAACAGACAGCCAATTTCAGTCTAGCTTCTTCCCAATAACAAAGCGCCTTAAGGCTGCAAGCACACACAAAGGGAGAGTTTAGCATGGCCATGATTAGCGGGTTTCACCATCTCACCATGAGCACCGACGGCGCTCAGGAAGACTTTGATTTTTTTGCCAAGGATTTAGGTTTGCACTCGGTAAAACGCACAGTCTTGTTTGATGGCGTGCTGCCAGTCTACCATCTTTATTACGGTTCCAAAAGCGGCGACGCATCGACAATCTTCACCACATTCCCGTTTCGCAAGCCCGGTGTTTTTGGTCGCCGTGGAACCAACCAATCGAAAATAATTCTTGCGGCCATTCCTGTTGGCGGCTCTGAATTTTGGGTGAACCGCTTGAATGCGCGCGGTGTTAAGGCGACCAAGACCAGCCGCTTTGGCATCACCCGCGTGGCACTCGAACACCCCTGCGGCATTCCTTTTGAACTTGTGGAAAACGCGGGTGACACACGCGAACCCATCACCAACGATAAGCAGGGCATAGGCCGCGATCACGGCATCAAGGGTATTTATGGCGCAGCCATTTCAGTGGCTGATCGCACCGCCATGGATGACTTTTTTACCATCGCTATCCCCATGAAGAAACTTGCTGACAACCATGAAGGCCTCGCATTCGCAGTTCCAGAAAACAACGGAATCACATCAGTCGTCGAAGTGTTGCATGAGCCTGATCGCCCCCAAGGCACCTGGACATTATCTGGCGGCACCATTCATCATTTGGCCCTCAACACTGGCAATGAAGAAAATCAATTGAAATTGCGCGCCCACATTGAGGGTTTGGGCTTCACCGATATTTCAGAGCAGAAAGACCGCAATTATTTCAAGAGCTGTTATGTGCGCTCCCCCGGTGGCGCATTGTTTGAAATTGCATGGACGGTGCCGGAAGGCTGGGCCAAAGATGAAGCGCCGGGCAGTATCGGCAAAACTCTGGTGTTCCCGCCGTGGTTTGAAGACCGCCGCGCAGAAATGGTGGCGGGTCTGGAACCTGCGAATTTCGATCTATGACCCAAAACACCGCACCACTTTTCTTGGGCGAAGCGTTGCAAAGTGCCACGGTGGTGTGTGTGGTGGTTCATGGGCGTGGACAATCGCCAGAATTAATGGCCGAACACATTGTTGGTCGTCTGGACACCAAGGGTGTGGCTTATGTTTTGCCGCGTGCCGCTTCGAACACTTGGTACACTGCGAGGGCGCTGGACGCCTTAACACCACTGACACGCGATCAACTTGCTAACTCGTTGGAGCAAATTAAACAGGTCGTGGCCATGGCTCCAGCTGGCGTTCCCGTGGTGCTGGTTGGGTTCAGTCAGGGCGCTTGTTTGGTGCTGGAATATGGTTTTGCGTTTGGACCATGGCGGGGAGCTCTGGTGAGTTTGACGGGGTGTCGCGTGGGAGTTCCAGATGACACGCGGCCTCGCCATGACTTAGCGGGGATGCCTGTGTATCTAAGCGCTGGCGACAAAGACCCTTGGATTCCGTTACCAAATTTTGCGCAAGCCGCACTGGAACTTGGCGCTGTCCGCGCACGGCTGCGCACCGATGTTTTTCCAGGCCGGAACCATGAAGTGAGCAATACCGAAATAATTGTTCTGCAATCTGCGTTGAACCAACTCTTGCAAGGCCGCGAGGTGAGGTGGTGAAAGTTGCAGTCATCGGCGCAGGGTTGATGGGGCATGGTTTGGCACTGGTGTTTGCCGAAGGCGGCCACGACGTTCGCATTACCGATACTTTCACGGAAACTTTGCGCAGAGTGAAATCGCGCATCGTAGAAACCTTGAAGTCTTTGGACCGAGATGTTTCGGCAGTCGATCAAATTGAAACTGTCCAGACATTACAAGAAGCAGTTGCCGATGCCGATTTTGTTATCGAAGCAGCGCCAGAAAAAATTGAATTAAAACAACAAATTTTTGCGCAAATTGAAAGTGCTGCACGAAGTGATGCAATTCTTGCCACCAACACCTCCGTGATCCCCATCACACAAATTATGGCCCGTGTTAAAACCAAACACCGCGCCATTGGCACACACTGGTGGAACCCGCCTTATCTGGTACCGCTGGTGGAGGTCATTCAAACCGCTGAAACTGCGCCTGACACAATTGAAACAACGATGAAGCTCATGCGCCAACTCGGCAAAGTGCCCGTGCATGTTAAAAAAGATGTGCCCGGATTTGTTGGTAACCGAATGCAACACGCCCTGTGGCGCGAAGCCATTTCACTGGTTGAACATGGCGTGTGTGATGCTGAGACCGTCGACCTTGTGGTGAAGAATAGTTTTGGCCGGAGGCTTGCTGTTCTGGGTCCGCTCGAAAACGCCGATTTGGTGGGCACCGATCTGACACTCGATATTCACAACGAGATTTTAAAAAGTCTTGAAAATACAAAAACGCCAAGCCCTTACCTCAAGGAACTTGTGCAACAGGGAAATCTCGGCTTCAAATCCAATCAAGGATTTATGTCGTGGACCGACGAGAATAAGAGCGCACTTCGCGAACTTGTTCTCCAACATTTAAAGACAATGAAAACGTTGCTTGGAAACTAGGGAGAAAATCATGTCACAAAAACTTATCGTCAACCGTCGTTCAATTCTCAAGGCCAGTGCTGGTCTTGTGGCGGCACCGGCCTTCTTGCGCCGCGCTTATGCCGCCGATACCTTTAAAATCGGTCTCGTCAGCCCCACCACAGGCCCGCTCGCAGGCTTTGGTGAAGCACAAGATTGGGTGATCGCGGGTCTGAAAGACGCGATGGCAAAATTGCCAGTGCCCATCGAAATCATCGCCAAAGATTCGCAATCGAATCCGAACCGCGCAGGTGAAGTGGCCACCGAACTGATTGAAAAAGATGGTGTGAAACTGTTGCTCGGCAAAGACACACCCGACACGACCAATCCTGTGGCCGATCAAGCCGAACTCAATGGCGTTCCTTGCGTCACCAATAACTGCCCATGGCAGCCCTATTTCTTTGGCCGTGGCGGAAACCCAGCCGAAGGTTTTAAATGGACCTATCATGCGTTCTGGGGTTTGGAAGATGTGATCGCCAATTTCGTTTCTGTGTGGGATGCCTCTGGTGCGGCCAAAGTTGTGGGCGGCCTGTTCCCCAATGATGCTGATGGCAATGCGTGGGGCGATGCAGAACGTGGCTTGCCTAAGCCACTGGCCGCTGCTGGTTATAAACTGCTCGATCCCGGTCGCTACCAACCCTTGAACAATGACTTCTCCTCACAAATTGCTGCATTTAAAGAAGCGGGCGTTGAAATCGTAACAGGTGTGATGATCCCGCCTGACTTTGCAACATTCTGGAGCCAAGCCGCCCAACAAGGCTTCAAACCAAAGGTCGTCACCATTGGTAAGGCGTTGTTGTTCCCTGCTTCAGTTGAAGCTTTGGGCGACCGTGGTGATGGCTTAACATCTGAAATCTGGTGGTCACCCAACCATCCGTTCAAGTCCAGCCTCACAGGTCAATCCGCCAAGGAATTAGCCGATGCTTATACCGTAGCGAGCGGCAAGTCATGGACGCAGCCTTTGGGCTTTGCCCATTCAATTTTTGAAGTTGCATTTGATGTGATCAAGCGTGCCAAAGACTTGAATGATCCCGAATCAATTTTGGCAGCCATCACCGAAACTGATTTGCAAACCATCACAGGTCCAATTAGTTGGAAAGCTGGACCAAATGTGCCCGTGAAGAATGTGTGCAAGACACCTCTTGTGGGCGGTCAATGGACCAAGACGGATAAAGGTTATGATTTGGTCATCACCAACAATCCACAACAGCCAACAATTCCCGTTGGTGGCAAAGTGCGGCTCCTCGGTTAAATAGAGTGCAAGGAGAGGGTGGCCATTTCGGCCGCCCTCATTGTTTCTGAATGACGTTACTCACACTTGAAAATCTTAACAAACGATACGGCGCATTGGTTGTGACTGATGCGGTGAGCCTGTCTGTGCACAAGGGTGAAATATTAGGCATTCTGGGTCCCAATGGTGCAGGCAAAACAACGCTGTTCAATTTGATTGCAGGCACCGTGCGGCCTGATCAAGGCCGCGTAAATTTCAAGGGACATGATATTTCTCAGCATGATGCAGCGGCCAGATGCAAGCTCGGCATCTCGCGTTCATTCCAAGTGCCGCATCCCTTTAACGGTATGACCGTTTTTGAAAATATTTTGGTGGGCGCCGCTTTTGGGCGTGCTGCCGATGACCCAGAATCCCATGCGTTAAAAGTGATGGAACTCACCGGAATGCGGGCCAAGGCCAATCACCTTGCAAGTTCGATCACGCTGCTGGAACGCAAGCGCTTGGAATTGGCCCGCGCCTTGGCAACTGAGCCTGAACTATTATTGCTCGATGAAATAGCTGGCGGCTTGACGGACCGTGAGTGCCAGTCGCTGCTTGCCTCCATTCGCGATGTGCATTCATCGGGTGTCACGATTGTGTGGATCGAACATGTGGTCCACGCGCTGTTGTCCGTGGCGCAACGGCTTGTGGTTTTGAATTTTGGTAAATTGATTGCCGATGGTAAGCCAGACGAGGTCATGAACAGCAAAGCGGTGAAAAGCGTATATCTGGGTGAGGACGCCGATGTCTGACACTCTTTTAGAAGTCGAAAATCTTGAAGCATGGTATGGCGATGCCAAGGTGTTGCATAGTCTGTCGTTTGCTCTCAAAAAAGGCGAGGTGCTGGCGCTGATCGGGGCCAATGGCGCTGGCAAGAGCACGTTGCTCAAAAGTATTTGCGGATTGCTGCCTAAAAAAACGGGAAGCATTCGTTTCAAAAGTGAAGCAGTCAATCATTTGCTGGCAAATGAAATTGTCGCAAAAGGCATTGCCCTCGTTCCCGAGGGCCGCAGACTTTTCCCATCCTTGTCAGTCGAAGAAAATTTGATCCTTGGTGGCCAAGTTCAGCGGCCAGGGCCATGGAACATCCAAGTCATTTATGATCTCTTCCCGATCCTCAAAGAAAAACGCATTGCGCCCGCCACATCACTGTCCGGTGGTCAACAGCAAATGGTGGCCATTGGTCGCGGGCTGATGTCGAACCCTGATTTAATCTTGCTTGATGAACTCAGCCTCGGCCTTGCCCCCATTGTGATTAAAGATATTTATGCCATGTTGCCGCGCATTGTGGGCAATGGTCTGACGGCCATTCTTGTGGAACAAGATGTGACCCGCGCGCTGGCGTCAGCGGATCAATTCCTCTGCATCCAGGAAGGCCGCATATCGCTGGAGGGCGAACCTGCCGCCTTCACCAAAGACCAAATTTCTGCTGCTTATTTTGGGATGTGAAGATGATCTGGGTCAACATCATCATCCAAGGCATTCTCATCGGCGGGCTTTACGCATTGTTTGCGGCGGGTCTTTCGCTGATCTTTGGTGTGATGCGTCTGGTGAACATTGCCCATGGGGATTTAATCGTAGCTGCCGCGTTTTTGGCGTGGACCATTATCCAGAAAACAGGGCTGCATCCACTGGTCAGTCTTGTCATCGTGGTGCCACTCGCAATGGGTTTTGGCTATGCGCTGCAACGCTATATCCTGAACCGCACCTTGGGCAAAGATATTCTGCCACCGTTGTTGGTCACATTCGGCCTATCTGTGATTTTGCAAAATGGCTTGTTGGAGCTGTTTACTGCAGACAGCCGCAAACTGAATGCTGGCGCTTTGGAAACGGCGTCTTTCGAATTGCTGCCCGGTGTGGGCGTTGGGTATCTGCCGTTGCTGCAATTCATCACGGCAGTCGCCGTCATCGCGGGCCTGCAATATATGTTTTATAACACAAAGCTAGGCCGCGCCTTTCGGGCAACATCCGATGATTCCGAAACCGCTTTGCTCATGGGCCTTGATCAACACAAGGTTTATGCGTGGGCCATGGCGCTGTGTTTAGGAGTAGTTGCCGTCGCAGGCGTTTTCCTCGGCATCCGTTCAAATTTCGATCCCTTCATGGGGCCGGGGCGACTGATCTTTGGTTTTGAAGCTGTGATCATTGGGGGCCTTGGCAATCTCTGGGGCACATTGGTGGGTGGCATTATTCTAGGCGTGGCCCAAGCCATTGGCGCGCAGATCAATCCGGGTTGGCAAGTGCTGGCAGGGCATCTCGTGTTTCTGCTTGTGTTGGCATTCAGGCCCCGCGGCCTTTTTCCGAGGATGGATTGATGAACCTTTCCATTACCCGGGACACCAAGTCCAGCCGCATCGCAGGCGTGTTTGCGCTTGCGCTTGTTGCCATATTGATTGCAGCCCCGTGGTGGGGTTCCACCGCAACGCTCCGCTTGATTGGCGAAATGATGGTCTATCTGGCTCTTGCTTCATTGTGGAATCTGCTGGCGGGTTATACTGGACTCGTCTCGGTGGGCCAGCAAGCCTATGTGGGTTTTGGCACTTATGTCGTCGTTGCCTCCACCGTGTTGTTTGGCTTTCACCCCTATGTGGCTATTCCCATGGCGGGCATCCTCGCTGTGCTCATTGCGCTTCCCGTGGGCAAATTAGTGTTCAGATTACAAGGGGCTTATTTCGCCATCGGCACGTGGGTTGTGGCCGAAGTATTCCGTTTGCTATTCGCACAAATCGCAGTTTTAGGTGGCGGCTCTGGAATATCCCTTCCAGCCAAAGTGATGCAAACACTAGCGGTCAATAAATTCTGGCGCGAGGCGTCAATTTTCTGGATCACGCTCGTGTTGGGCATCGGCGCAATCGCACTGGTCTATGGTTTGTTGCGCTCGCGCATTGGCTTGGCGCTCACAGCAATCCGCGACAGTGAAGTGGCCTCGTCCAGCCTTGGCATAAAAATCGACCGCATCAAATACGCGGTCTACGTGGCCGTTGCTGGAATGACAGCGATGGTGGGGTCAATCATCTCTCTCCAAAAAATTCGCGTGTCCCCAGACGCCGCTTTTAGCGTGAATGATTGGACGGCCTTTGTGATTTTTATCGTGGTGATCGGCGGCATCGGCACCATTGAAGGCCCCATCGTCGGCACACTTGTTTATTTTCTACTGCGTGAGTTCTTGTCTGATCTGGGTTCAATATATTTACTCTTCCTTGGCGCGCTTGCCATCGCCATCATGTTGGTCGCCCCCAAAGGCATCTGGGGATATATCTCTGCGCGGTGGAACATCTCGCTGTTTCCAACGGGTTATCACGTCAACACAAAGGATTGAATCATGGCAAACAAAGTTATCATTTCAGTTGCCATCACGGGCGGCATTCACACCCCCACCATGTCACAGCATTTGCCGATAACACCCGATCAAATTGCCGAGCAATCTATCGCTGCTGCGAAAGCTGGCGCATCAATCATCCACCTTCACGCGCGTGATCCAATTGACGGCAGACCCACACCAGACCCCGCAGTGTTTATGCAATTCCTCCCGCGCATCAAACAATCCTGCGATGCAGTGATTAACATTACCACGGGCGGTGGCCTCAACATGACAGTTGATCAGCGCCTTGCTGCACCCATGGTGGCAAAGCCTGAAATGTGTTCGCTCAATATGGGTTCGATGAATTTTGCATTGCATGGGTTGGCTGATCGCTATTCGAACTGGAAGCACAGTTGGGAAGAGCCCTATTTACGCGGCACTGATGATTTTATTTTTAGAAACACGTTCAGAGACATAGCTCGAATTCTAAAGGATTTAGGTGAGCAGCACGGCACCCGTTTTGAACATGAATGTTATGATGTGGGCCATCTTTATAATTTAGCGCACTTTGTTGACAAGGGTGCCATCAAGCCTCCCTTCTTCGTGCAAATGATTTTTGGCATTCTCGGTGGCATTGGTGCGGATATGCGCAACATGATGTTTATGAAAGAAACTGCCGATAAGTTATTTGGCAAGGATTATCGTTGGTCGGTCCTCGCTGCGGGCAAGAATCAAATGCCGTTTTGCACACAAGCAGCGTTGATGGGTGGCAACGTGCGCGTTGGCTTGGAGGACTCGCTCTATATTGGCAGGGGCAAACTTGCGACTTCGAACGCTGAGCAAGTTTCTAAAATCCGCCACATCATAGAAGAGCTGGGCCTTGAGATTGCAACGCCAACAGAAGCACGCGAAATTCTTGCGCTGAAGGGCGGCGATAGGGTGGGCTTCTAGAATGACACCGTTCATTTATGCAGCATTGCCAACTCGGGTGATCTTCGGGCGCGGTAAAATTACGGAAGCTGCAACCGAAACAATTAGGCTCGGCATGAAGCGACCCTTGATCATAACCACGAGCCATCAGGCAGCATCCGGGTTGGAAATTGTAAAGGTTACAGGCGGTGTGGCCTTTGCGAGTGCCGCCATGCACACGCCCGTCAACGTAACCGAAGACGCGATGGCATTTGCCATGGCGCAAGGCTGCGATGGCACCATTGCCCTAGGTGGCGGTTCTTCAACAGGCTTAGGCAAGGCCATTGCCTTCCGCACCGACTGGCCGCAACTGGTCATCCCCACAAGTTATGCCGGTTCCGAAATGACCAATATTTTAGGGGAGACCGCTGACAGCGCAAAGACCACAAAACGCGACGCAAAAATTCAACCCGAAACCGTAATCTATGATCCTGATCTACTCGGCACATTGCCTGCGCAATTTGCCGCCACATCTGGCATGAACGCCATCGCTCATGCAGTTGAAGGACTTTACGCAGTTGATGGAAATCCAATTGTCTCATTGATGGCGGAGGAGGGTATTCGTGCTCTGGCCTCGGCTTTGCCAAAGGGCAAGGATGGCCAAGACGAAGCACTTTATGGTGCTTGGCTCTGTGGCACGGTGCTGGGCTCTGCCGCCATGGCCTTGCATCACAAGCTGTGTCACGTGCTCGGCGGCACCTTCAACTTGCCCCATGCTGAAACCCACACGGTCATCCTTTCTCACGCCACGGCCTACAACGCGCCATCATCGCCCGATGCCATGAAGTGCATCGCCCGCGCCTTGGGAGCACATGAGGCCGCAGGTGGCTTGTATGACTTGGCCAAGCGACTTGGCGCACCGCTCACGTTAAAAGAATTAGGAATGACGGAAGTTGGCTTGGACAAAGCGGCTGATATTGCTGTGGCCAATCCTTATCCAAATCCACGCGCCCTTGAACGCGCCGAAATTAGACAACTTTTAGACAATGCATATCACGGGCGCAGACCCGCATAAACTTGGGAGAAAACATGATGGCTGATATTACAACCGACGTTATGGTGATTGGCACTGGCCCTGCAGGCAGTGCCACGGCAGCATTGCTCGCGTCCTATGGCGTCAACACGCTTGTCATCAATCGCTATCGCTGGCTGGCTCCCACGCCGCGCGCTCACATCACCAATCAACGCACCATGGAAGTGCTGCGCGATCTTGGCAGTGAAGTGGAGAACGAAGCCTATCAGCAGGCCACTGAGCAAGACTTGATGGGCGAAAATGTGTTTTGCGAAAGTCTCGCTGGTGAAGAGTTGGGTCGCATGAAAAGCTGGGGCAAAGGCCCACTGTCTCGCGCTGAACATCTGCTGTCGTCACCGTGTCATATGAATGATCTGCCACAAACGATGATGGAACCTTTATTGTTTAAGACGGCCTGTTCGCGTGGGGCGCAATCTCGCATGTCTTGCGAGTATATATCGCACGTTCAAGATGCGGATGGCGTGACGGTTACAGTCAAAGACCGCCTGATGGATAAAAATTTCACTGTGCGCGCCAAATATCTGGTGGGCGCCGATGGTGGTAATTCATTGGTGGCCGAGCAGGAAGCTTTACCCTTCGAAGGCAAAATGGGTGTGGGCGGTTCGATGAACATTTTGTTCCGTGCAGATCTCTCGAAATATGTGGCCCACCGTCCGTCGGTTCTCTATTGGGTCATGCAGCCCGGTGCTGATGTGGGCGGCATTGGCATGGGCCTCGTGCGCATGGTGCGGCCGTGGAATGAATGGCTGATCGTGTGGGGCTATGACATCAACCAACCCGCCCCAACTGTTGATGCTGCCATGGCTACGCAAGTGGCGCGGCAATTGGTTGGCGATCCGAAATTAGAAATTGAACTTCTATCGGCAAGTGTGTGGACGGTGAACAACATGTACGCCACCCACATGCAGAAAGGCCGCGTATTCATCATGGGTGATGCCGCACATCGCCATCCGCCGTCCAACGGCTTGGGATCCAACACCTCGATCCAAGACGCGTTCAATCTCGCGTGGAAACTCGCGGCTGTTTTGAAAGGGCAGGCCACACCCAAGCTGTTGGAAAGCTACAGCCAAGAACGCGCCCCCATCGCCAAGCAGATTGTCACCCGCGCCAACAAGTCAATCGGCGAGTTTGGGCCGATCTTTGAGGCCCTCGGCATGGATGGTGGTGTGGACCATGATAAAATTCAACGCAATATGGATGCCCGCTGTGACACAGGTGAGAAGGCTGAAAAGCAACGCGAAGCTTTGCGCAAGGCCATTGAGTTCAAGAAATATGAATTCGATTGTCACGGCGTGGAAATGAACCAGCGTTACACGTCGAGTGCTGTTGCATCTGAAAACTCAAAACCACCGGGCGACGGCATTGACATGGAATTGCATTATGTGCCGACCACATGGCCCGGTGCGCGGCTGCCGCATGTGTGGGTGTTTGATACGCAAGGTAAATCGCATTCGACACTCGACATCACTGGCAAGGGTCATTTCACGGTGCTCACGGGCATCGGGGGTGAAGCTTGGGTTGACGCGGCAAAAGCCATTGGCAAAAAACTGGGCATGGACATCAAGGTCCGTGTCATCGGCCCGCGCCGTGATTATGAAGACCACACGGGTGACTGGGCCCGCGCCCGCGAAGTGGGCGACACAGGCTGCATTTTGGTGCGGCCCGATCATCACGTGGCGTGGCGGGCCACGAAGGTTTCAGCATCCGCTGAAAAGGACCTCACGTCCGCATTCATGAAAATGATGGGACATTGATCATGGCCAAAGTTCCAGCAAAGAAAGCATCCCCCAAAAAAGTTTACTTCACCGTGAAGGACTCGGTGAAAGTGGTGCAAGATCGCTCTGGCCCCAAAGCCAACAAGCGCACCAAGTTTCTCGTCGATAGCTTGGTCAAACACATGCACGCCTTTGTGAAAGAAGCCCGCCCCACCATGGATGAGTGGATGTACGGGATCAACTATCTCACGCGCACGGGCCATCTCTCAACCGATTGGCGGCAGGAATTTATTTTGCTGTCCGATGTGCTGGGCATCTCCATGTTGGTGGAAACTCTCAATAACGATAAAATGTCGGGCGAAACGGAATCGACAGTTCTCGGTCCTTTCTACATTGCCAATGCACCACACTACGCGAACGGCGCAAACATTTGTTTGGATGGCAAGGGCGAACCCGTTTACGTGCATGGCAAGGTGACCAATAGCAAAGGAAAAATAATCAAAGGTGCCAAGCTCGGTGTGTGGCAGGCCAACGAAGACGGTTTTTACGATGTGCAGCAGAAAGGCATCCAGCCAGATATGAATTTGCGTGGGCTTTTCACATCAGATGAAAAAGGCCGTTTCAGTTTCCGCTCCGCTTACCCGCGCCATTACCCTATTCCCTATGATGGTTCCGTCGGCGACCTGTTAAAGGCACTGGACCGCAATCCCAATCGCCCCGCGCATTTGCACTTCATGGTGACGGCCCCCGGTTACGAAAAACTGGTCACCCATATTTTCACGCCGGATTGCCCGTGGTTGAAAGATGATGCTGTGTTCGGCGTGAAGAAAAGCCTGATTGCCGATTTCAAAATCGTAGATGATCCCAAACGGGCCGCAGAATTAGGAATGCCAAACCCGTTCCGCGAGGTGGAGTGGAATGTGGTGCTGAGCAAAGTTTGAGTATCATTCGGCAGGTATGGTGCTGCTTAGGTGACTCGAACACCTGACC
>JANOXS010000071.1:0-7353 GCA_031418535.1 Hyphomicrobiales bacterium
AGCCTGAGAGCCGCTAACAATGGGAAAGCTTACAAAACGCGCTGTCGACGCGCACTCTCCGCCAGAAAGTGGGCAGACTTTTTTGTGGGATGGCGAGATACGAGGCTTTGGCTTGCGCGTTGTGCCTTCGGGTCTGAAAACCTTCATCGTTCAATATCGCAATGTTGAGGGCCGCACCCGTCGAATGATGATTGGCCGATATGGAATTATGACGGTTGACCAAGCCCGCGATAGAGCCAAAGCCACGTTAGGTGCAGTAGCCGGTGGTTCAGATCCTGCCGCAGAGAGTGCCAGCTTGCGCGAAGCGATCACGGTTGGCGAGGTGTGCGACTGGTATCTTGACGCAGCTGAGGCAGGCCGTATTCTTGGGCGTCGCCATCGTCCGATAAAGACTTCCACTTTAACTCAGGATCGAAGCCGTATTGAAACTCACATCAAGCCGCTGCTTGGCCGCAGGCAAGTGCGTGCGCTTAAGCTCCGTGACATTGAAGCTATGCAGTCGGATATCGCGGACGGAAAAACCGCGAAGCCGCGTGGTGTTGGCCGGGGCGGAGCGACTACTGGTGGCGCCGGCGTCGCAGCGCGAGCCGTCTCGACGCTCCATAGCCTTTTTGCGCACGCCATGCGGCTCGACATTATTGCCTCCAATCCAGCTGTTGGTGTCCGCAAACGCTCCGGAAAAAGGAAGGAGCGCCGACTGAGTGTTGACGAAATCAGATTGCTCGGCGAGGCAGTGCGCATTGCTGAACGGAAAGGCGAGCATCCGGTTGCGGTAGCCGGAGTTCAATTCCTACTGCTAACGGGCTTCCGAATCTCAGAAGCCCAAGGCCTAAGGTGGGACTGGCTAAATGCGGACAGGGGCTATGTTCATTTCCCTGATACAAAAAGCGATGGCCAAGTGCGAGCAATCGGACCGACGGCTGCGAAACTTGCAGCTGACCAAACGACGCGCAAGAATTGTCCCTTTGTCTTCCCGTCGGATGTAGGTGACGGCCACTTTACGGCGACCAAAAGCTGCCTTGCTCGACTGTGTGTAAGAGCCAACATCCAAGGTGTCACTCCTCACACGCTACGGCACACTTTTGGCAGTGTGGCTGGCGACCTGGGATTTTCTGAACTGACGATTGCCGCGCTTCTCGGCCACGCCGCCAGGGGCGTCACTCAGGGATACGTTCATATTGACGAAGCGCTCAAACTGGCAGCGACGCGAACATGCGAGGAAATCGCCTCTCTCCTCGGCATACACGTTGTGGCGAGGGGGCTGACCACAGAAAGCTAGCATCCCATTAATAGCGGTGGTTAGTGACACCGGTGCTACTATCCGAAGGTAGAGGTCACAGGTTCGAATCCCGTCAGGTACGCCAATGATTTCAATAATTTAGATGAGTATCGAAGTCGCTAAATAGCCTCTAGCTAGCACCCGGCTAACACGGGTTGCAAAATCAAAGGCTTTTGATGGACCTTGATTCTTCGGGCAATGCGAATAGCTTGGGAAGCAATAGGGTAAAACTTGCATGAAAGATTAAATTGGTAACAAGAATGCTGGAAGGAATCTAATTGCTCCCGTCCCGCCGCCGCTACCAGTATCAGCATCGTAGACAACCTGTCGGCCATCCGCTGGCAGAAGCTGAAAACTACTCAAATAAACATCCATTGGACCAAGATGTGAACTTATTGCAAAACGTGCTGTGGAAAGCCAAGCTAACAGCCTTGCGGGTTCAAAGGACTTTTTGTCTTCGGCCTTTATCGAAATAACGGGCTTTCCATGGGCGAGAAGTATGATTGTGCCCGGACCAACTACCGAAGAAAAAAACATCCGGCCAAAAAACATCGTTGTTAGTCGAAGGCTTACCTCTGAACGAATTTTGAGAGTTGAACTCATTGCCTCAAAATCACGGAAGTGAAAAAAAAGCTGCTGCTTTTCAGCAAGTTCCCAAATAACAAATTCTCTTCCATTGGTAGAAGTAAAAGCTCTTTTTTCCAGGTTTCCTTTTGAAACTTCAAATCTACGCAGAAAATATCTGCCATTAAATCTACCCTTGGACAAGCCATCGCCGCTGAAAACCCTAGAAAATGTGGCGCTTAATGGTTGGGGAGGAAGTACCCAACGCTTGTTGGCATTGTCCACGTCTCTACCCTTCCGGACGAAATAGCTTCCTTCCTTTTCAAAAGCGAAATGTCCCAGCGTAGAAGTCTTTGGGAGTATTAGTTTCATTTCAGCGGGGTCAACATCACCTTCGAGACCTAGCGTCGGGATTGGCGTGCCCGAATCCGTATGAAAAGCAAACCGTGAAAACACAAAAAGCGCAGATTTAACAATTGCAATCATGAATAAGAAACTGGAGATGAGTCGGGATAGGTCGAGTGTTCTGAAAAATCCCCAGACTCCTTGTTTGGTCTGTTCTTTGATTGTGGCAAATGCGGTGCTGAGTTGAGATTTCGCCAACTGTGTTCCTTCTTCACGTTTTTCAACGTAGTCCTTTTCAACTTTATCGAGACTCTTGGTCAGCTTGCCATACACACTCGAACGTGTTGTGGAATAAGTACTGTTGGCCAGTCGAATAGCCATTCTTTTCGCGCGGCAAGAAAAGGCAAAAAATCCACAACTGTAGCCACCATAATATTCGGGACTGACACATTTTTTTGTTTCTGGCAGAACACCAGGATCACAACCAAGGCTTGGCGGAACGTTTTCATTAAAGGTGCCAAGCATACCACTGCTCAACCAATTTACTCCTGAATCAGCATTAGCTGACCATGCACCGAGATTTGCGCTAAACTTTTCTTCTAACTGTCCAAACCGGAGATTGATGCTTTGATCAACGTCTTTCTCGATATTTGGTGGGTTCCCTTTTATGATCAGGTAATTTTTTTCTAAAGTTGATACTATCGTCGCGGTGTCCGGAACATTGCCGTCGGCACTCGCCAACTCGATTGAGTAGATCTTGTCTACCGCATACTCGTTAAAATAACTGGAAAACAGACTGCCGACGTAGATCAGCGCACCAAATGGAATAACCCAAATAAGTCCAGCGCGTAGACCATGGCGAAGAACATCACGCAATCCTATTTGCTGCAATATTGGAATGTTTTGAACAATTGTCAAAGCAACCAACCTCATAGCCATTGCGCAAATTACGAACAGAATGACAGGAAAGCTTTTCGGGACAAAGAGCCATAGATCAGTCAGGGAAGTTCTCTCAAATGGCACAGCACCAAGCTTCGCAAGCGCTAAGCCTGCAAGCAGGACGGCAGTTGCTGTGGGAATTGCGCGAAAACTAAAAGTAGACACAAAGATCATCAAAGTGATGAAACAGAAAACACTGTAGATCAGGGATTTGGACCAAGTCCCTAATTGCGTGCTTGCCGCTTGAAGCGCATGAATTCGACCAAATGCATTGTCCTTGGTGGAAGCCACAATACTGTTAACGCGCAATTCTTCGGTGGATTTTTGAGCAGCCTTTTCAGTGTCGACTATCGTTTTGAGTCTTGCTATATTCGCTTTTGCGTCATTGAATTGCTTTGCAGTGGGTTTTCGATTGATTTTTCTGCCATTTCTATTTGGCGAAACCTCAAGATCTGGATTTACACTTGTGTTGCCCGTTTCAGACTCCAATTCTAGTTGGAACAATAGTTCTTGATGAGCTATTGCGGCGGCCAAAGCATCTGCGGATGGTGCAGGTGAGTCAATGGTGTTTGGTTTAGTCTCGACTGCCAATTTAAGTGCTTCCTTTGCACTTTCATTCCATTCCAATTTGTACTGAATAGCGCCGTCCGCAACTGCAAACCATTCTGCAATAAGAGGAACAGTCAAGCTCGCTTCGATGTTTTGGGTGATGCTGTTGGGGTCGAAAGGCACCGCCAACCGTCGCAGATACTCGGGGCTCTTTACATAGTTTTCAGCATATGCGGTCAACGTCTCACGGCTAGCTAAGAGTCGTCGATCAAGATTGATTTGATCTTGCGGAACGATTGCAAGAATAACGAGTGGCAGCACTGCAACCGCTAAGAAAAATCGGCGAGATCGAAGTACAAACCAGAGCGCTACGGCGGCCAACAATGCATAAATCCATCGCGCCATTGTACTCAAATAGAATGAATCGATACTTGTTGAAGGTAGATCGCCGTGCCAGTTGAAAGGTAAAAGCGTTGTTGAAACAATTGCGGGCACAATCCCAACCAGTGCAATACTCCAAAAAACTGCATAACCATATCGCGAATTGATCATAGCCCCTCCAGAGTTACGGTTCTAAAATGTTGGGCAATTATTGTAGCCGAGCCATTTTTTCCCACAAAGATCGATGACAGTCATTCGATCAACGCCAACACACACTTCAAAATCTTCACCTTGGTCATACTTGCGAACATGGATAGCTCCCGCGCCATATGCCGTCACTTCTAAGAAATCTTTGGCATGTTGGGTTGATCCCCAAACGCTGCCATTGACCGACATTCCAGTTCCAACTTCAAATTGGCGTGCCTCTGGACCAGCCACATAGTAGTCGACGGTGAACGCCACATGGTCCCCAAACCACGTCCATTCACTGCCAATTTTTTTACACATTTCCTCTGCGAAAACCGGAGAGATCGTTGAACTCACAGACATTGCAAATGCTGTTGCAACCCTTAAGACTTTGAATGGTGTCATGTTAGCGTCTTCATATCCCCGAATTCCAGCTGTAGAACTCTAGTGGCCATTTTTTGGCTTCATCGTTGGAGTTGTTCCCCTAGAAAAGATGTTGGAACAGTTATTGTTCGTTGTCTAGGATCCGTTGATGTCTAAAAGTCTTCGTCAGTGAACCCACATTTGACGATGAATTTACAAGGGGTGTTCCACTTTTGTTTTTTGCGCCGTATGTATGGACGAAGTAGGCTTCAGACTCATTGGCGAATCTTGCTAAGAAACGAAACAGAAAAGGTGGGCGAAGCTGAAACGCGCCTTCCCAACGCGTGAACAGGATATTGAATGCCCACACTGGATTGGATCGGGAAGAAGTCGGTGGTGAACCATCACCGCGATGTGCCTTATCGGCTGATCCATTGTGACAAGGACAAGTGCGTTGGCGATCCGGACGCGGGTAATTTGTTGGTTCAGGGTGACAACCTTGAAGCCTTGAAGGCGCTACTCCCCTATTACGCGGGCAAAGTGAAGTGCATCTATATCGATCCGCCCTTCAACACGGGTTCCGAAGATTGGATTTATAACGACAACGTAAATTCGCCCGAAATTCGCGAATGGCTTGGAACATTGGTTCGCAAGGAAGGTGAAGACCTTTCGCGCCATGATAAATGGCTTTGCATGATGTATCCAAGAATCGTTTTATTGCGTGAATTTTTGGCAGACAACGGCACGATGTTTTTCCATATCGACGACAATGAGCTTGGAAACTCAATTCAGCTTTGCGACGAAATATTCAATCGCAAAAATAGGGCACACGTCATCGCTTTCAAACAGGCTTCGGCAACGGGGCATAAATCAATCAATCCGGGATGTGTAAGCGTAACCAACAACGTAATCGTCTACGCCAAAAACAAAGCGAATTGGTCGCCCAACAAAGTCTTCACGGGCCGCGAACGTGATACGCGCTATAACGGATGGATCATAAACCGTGATGCCCCGTACCAAGAGTGGCAATTCACAACATTGATGAACGGCTTTGCAAACGCAAAGGGAATTGCAATCAAAGCAGCCCGCAAGCTTGCAAAAGATGATCCGAACGAAATGGACCAATTTGTTTTGGATAACGCGTCTTCAGTCATTCAGCCCGCAAGACCGGATTATAATAACGTAGGTCAAGACACACGCGATGCCATCGACAAATCGCTAGAACGCCCCGAAGAAATTTTGAGAGTTGTTCGCGAAGGCTACAGTGATATTTATCTTAAAGACGGACAACGAATCCTTTTTTATTCCGACAAAATAAAGATCGTCGATGGTCAATCAATTTCAGGCGAACCGCTTACAACGCTTTGGGACGACATTCTTTCAAACAACATTCACAAAGAAGGTGGAATTGAGTTTCCAAAAGGCAAAAAGCCTGAAGCTTTGATTAAACGTTGTTTTGAACTTGCCACTAAATCCGGTGATCTTGTCATGGATTCATTTGCGGGTTCTGGAACCACGGCGGCTGTTGCTCTCAAAATGCAACTTCGCTGGATTACAATTGAAATGGGTGAACACGCTAAATCCCACACCGCCCCAAGATTGAAATCAGTCGTCGAAGGAACTGATCTTAGCGGCATTTCAATTGACGTAGGTTGGAAAGGTGGTTCCGGCTTCCGTTTCTGTACCCTTGGCGAACCGCTGTTTGATGCCGACGGCAATGTTAGCCCTGCCGTCACCTATCCGGACCTTGCCGCCCATGTGTTCTTTTGCGAGACGGGTTCGCCCATTCCGCGCCGGGCCGAAGGTAACACCGCTTTGATTGGCACCTTCCAAGGCCGGGCGATCTATCTCTTGCATAACGCCGAAGCCGTGGGCGTTGCCAGCGCCAATGCCGGAAACGTGCTTACAGGCGGCATACTGGACGCGCTGCCCTTGCCGGAACCCGGCTTTGCAGGCGCACGCATTGTTTATGGCGAAGGTTGCACCGTACCCGAGGAAAGGCTTTCTCGCCTTGGCGTCACCTTCAAGCAAATCCCCTATCAAATTGAGGGGCTTTGAGCATGGCGGAACAACCAACGGAATTTTTGCTCTATATCGCCGAAGACGGGCAAACCCGCGTTGACGTGCGAGTGGACAATGAAAATGTTTGGCTGCCACTCATGCAATTGGCGGAACTTTTCCAGAGGGATAAATCCGTCATTTCCCGCCATATTTCAAATGTTTATAGCGAAGACGAATTGCAGGCAAGGCCAACTGTTGCACGCTATGCAACAGTTCAAACCGAAGGTACGCGTCAAATCCAGCGCGAAATTGAGCACTACAATCTTGATATGATTATTGCCATTGGTTTTCGCGTGCGTTCGACGCGTGGCACGCAATTTCGCCAATGGGCGAATGCAAGGCTTGGCGAATACATCATCAAGGGCTTTGCGATGGACGATGAACGTCTTAGCCAATCCCGCCATGATTATTTCGATGAACTGGTTCGCCGCGTTCGGCGCATTCGGGTTTCTGAACGGCGCTATTACCAAAAGATCACCGACATATTCGCAACCAGCATGGATTATGACGCGAAGGCCGAAATCACCAAAACCTTTTTCGCCACGGTTCAAAACAAGTTCCATTTCGCCATTCATGGCATGACCGCACCCGAAGTGATCAAGGCCCGCGCCGACGCATCGCAACCGCTTATGGGGATGACGTCGTTCAAAGGCGTTATACCAACGGCGCATGATGCAACCAGCGCC
>JANOXS010000072.1:0-51231 GCA_031418535.1 Hyphomicrobiales bacterium
CAGGCCGCCAAGATCAAGGCTGAGACATGGAATCCCAACGCGATTTCTGATGAGGCTATTGATGAATGGATCGCACGCTAGGCTGCTCCCGGTGGTCTTCGCGGATGCCTTGAAACCTACCGTGCAGGTCTGAAGAACGCCCGGATCAACAAGGAACTGAAAAAGACTAAGCTGACGCTGCCAATCATGACTGTTGGCGCACCGGAATTTTTTGGCCCTCTCGTCGAAGACCAGATGAAGAAAGTGTCCAATGGTGTGGAACGCGCCGAAGTCTTTCAGGAATGCGGCCACAGTTTGTCCTGGGAGGCTGAAGAGCGCCTCGCCAAGATGCTCCGAGAATTCATGCTGAACCGATGAATGCACACCAGAACTAGAACCAGAAAAACGTCAACAGGAGAAGAAATATGACTTACACAAGACGCGCTGCCCTCAAGGCAACGACCGCACTGCTCGCTTGCCTTACCTTGTCAACCGCTGTATTCGCAGCTGACAACATTGCAGCCGACATTCAACAACCCCTTTGGTACACTGCACCATCGGCTAAAACACTTGAACTTGCCAAGATTGACGACCTCTCAAACACCGTGGTCAGCGGTGGCCAGCGTGGTGAAGTGGGCGTACTCGGCTCTTCTATCAAGATCACAGACGAACAGGCCGCCAAGATCAAGGCTGGCAACTTCACCGTCGGACTTTCCATGGGCTGGTTGGGCGATGACTGGGCTTCTGAGCAATTGATCGGCCTTAAGGAAACTTTCGAAAAATACGGCGTTAAAGTGGTTGCGGAAACCAATGCCAATTGGGACGACGCCAAACAGATCGCTGACCTCGACACCATCGCCGTGTTGAAGCCCAGCCTCGTTGTTTCCATTCCATTGAACGGCAAAACAACAGCAGCTGCGTTCAAAGCAATCAAAGATGGTGGCGCAAAAGTCGTGTTCATCGACCAAGCCGTTGAAGGCATGGATCCTGGCAAGGACTATGTGTCGATTGTGTCTTCAGACAATCTTGCTCTCGGAATGTACATTGCCGACGAACTTGCAAAGGCTATCGGTGGCAAGGGTGAAGTTGCGGCTATGTATTTTGCCAATGACTTCTATGTGACAAACCTCCGTTATATTGGCTTTGTTGCCCGTCTGATGGCAAAATATCCTGACATCAAACTGGTTGCAGCCGTTGGCCACGACAATCCAGACAAGGGCCAGGAAGTGGCTCAGGCTGTTCTTGCTCGCTATCCAAACCTGAATGGCATGTATGCGTCGTGGTGCATTCCTGCCATGGGTGCGGTGACAGCAGCACAAACTGCAGGCCTGACACCAGACAAGTTCAAGATTGCCAACGAAAACTTCGACCAGATCGTTGCCGCCAACATGGCAAAGAATGGTTTCATCGCCGGCATTTCTTCACAACGCCCTTATGATCAAGGTGTTGCAGAAGCATCAGTGGGCTTGCTTGCCCTGATTGGTGAGCAAACACCTCCTTATGTTGTGGTGCCACCCGTGGCTGTGAACCGCGGCAATCTTGCAGCGTCTTACAAGACCATCTACCGCAAAGAATTGCCAGCTGAAATGGCTGCTGATCTTAAGAAGTAAGCTACGACGTATACTCAATAAGTGCGGCCAGCGTCAGAAAGCGCTGGCTGCAACAATACCCAATCTTTACAGCTTGCCTAGGATGCGACAGTGGCCAACTCCAACATTCTCGAAATGCGCGATATAGAGAAGTCGTTCGGCAATATCCCTGTGCTGAAGCATGTGAATTTCGCCCTGCAAAAAGGTGAAGTGCACGCCTTCATGGGGGGTAACGGTGCTGGCAAGTCCACGCTCATGAAAGTTCTTACAGGTATCTACAGTCGGGACTCCGGCGAGATTTTGATCAACGGCAAGCCCCACCAATTCGCCACACCTCGTGACGCCGAAGCGGCCGGGATTGCCATGATTTTTCAGGAATTGAGCCTGATTCCGACATTGACAGTGGCGCAGAACATTTTTCTAAACCGTGAGCCGCGCTCCGGCTTTATTCTGAACGATGCCGAGGCGGTGCGCCGCTCACGCGAAATCCTCGCAGATCTTGGTGAGGACATTGATCCTAACGCGCGTGTTGAAGACATCAGCTCCGGGGCATGTCAAATGGTCGAGATTGCCAAGGCACTCTCGCAGAATGCGCAAATCCTCATCATGGACGAACCAACGTCTTCATTGTCGGAACATGAAACCAGTTCTCTGTTCCGCATTGTACGCAGACTTCAAAGCAGCGGTATTTCGATCATTTACATTTCGCATCGTATGGCAGAAATTTTCGAAATTTGCGACCGCGTGACGGTCATGCGGGATGGCGGGATTGTGCTCACCGATACTTGCAAACATATCTCGATGCAGGTCTTGATTGACGCCATGTTGGGCGCTGGCACAAAATCTTCATTGCAATGGCGTGAACGCAATTCCAGCGCTGATGCCCCCATCGTCCTTGATGTCGAGAACATCTCGTCGGCAGGTGAATATCGCGATGTGAGCTTCCAAATTAAAGCGGGCGAAATTGTAGGCCTTGCTGGGCTGATGGGATCGGGCCGCACGGAAATCGCGCAAGCCATTTTCGGCATCAAACCTGCCGATCGTGGCATGGTGAAACTTAATGGCAAGACCATCACTTCAACAGCCGATGCAATTGCCGCCGGAGTTGCGTTGGTTCCCGAAAGCCGTCGCAGGCAAGGTCTCATTCTTGACCACAGTGTGGCTGAAAATTTTCTGTTGCCCAACCTTGATGTGTTCAAGACTGGCCAGTTTGTGAATGAGCGTGGCGCTGCCCGCAAGATTTTGGATTTCATAAAACTGTTGGGCATTAAAACAGACAGTCCTGACAAAGAAGTTCATGCGCTGTCGGGTGGAAACCAACAAAAAGTCGTTCTCTCAAAATGGCTGGTACGCGAGCCAAAGTTGCTTATTCTTGACGAACCCACTCTGGGTGTCGACATCGGCGCAAAATCGGATATTGTGGAAATCGTGCGCAAACTTGCTGACAATGGTGCTGCGGTTTTGATCATATCATCCGAATTTGAAGAACTGCTCGCCATGAGCGACCGTATTCTCATTTTACAAGATGGCAATCTGACCGACCAGCTTGATCGCCGCAACATTACATCAGAAGAGGTTCTTCATCATGCCGTCCAGAGCTAACGTCTCCACGGCCGCGACCGCGCCAGTTACCATTCGCAAAGCAAAGCAATTCCAATGGCGCGACTTTGTGGTCTATATTTTCTTCGCAGCTGTACTGGTGTTTTTTGCGTTTACGATTGGTGACAAGGGATTTCTCACCGTTGCAAACCTGTTCAATATCACGCGCACCACGTCAATGATTGCCATCATGGCCATTGCCATGACCTTTGTCATTGCGGCAGGTGAGCTTGATCTTTCAATCGGTTCCTCTGCAGCCCTTTCGGCATTGGTTGCAGGGCTTACGATGGCATCAGGCTACGGAATTATTGCGGGTGTGGCCATGGGCATTCTAAGTGGGCTCGCGGTTGGTGCACTCAACAGTTTTTTCGTCACTTTTTTCAAGATACCATCTTTTCTGGTGACGCTGGGGTCCATGCAATTGATCCGCGGATTGGACATGCGTGTAACATACACCAAACCGGTAGCTATTGCCGAGTCCACGTTTAACAGCATATTTGGCAGCGGAAAAATTGGGCCTCTCCCCTCACTCTTTGTTTGGTCACTTATAGTCGTCGTCATTGGCCACATTGTGCTGCGCTATACCACGTTTGGACGTCAGGTTCTGGCAGCAGGGGGCAATCCCGTGGCGGCGCGGTATTCAGGTGTTCCGGTTGACCGCGTGAAGATTCACTGTTTTCTGATCAGCGGGGCCGCTGGAGCGCTTGCTGGACTTCTCTATTCAGGCATGATGCAAACCGCACGGTATACATTTGGAACAGGCGCAGAGCTGGCGGCCATTGCCGCTGTTATCCTTGGCGGCACAAGTTTGTTTGGCGGCAAAGCCACAGTCATTGGAACATTCGTCGGCGCTTTGTTGATCGGAACCATCAACAATGGTTTGATCATTATGGGACTGGATGTCAGCGAACAGATGATGATTGCCGGGGGACTGATCATTGTTGCCGTTGCATTTGGCCGGCGACCTACAAAAACGTGACGCACGGCCCGCTTACAAATTTATCCTGAAGCTCTCAACACTGGTATGACATGTCCCTGAAACCAACCGACCATAAGAAATCACATTACTCAGTTTTGATCATTGGTGCGGGCATCAATGGCTGCGGCACATTCCGGGATCTTTGTCTGCAAGGCATAGATTGCCTTCTGGTGGACCGGGTAGACGTTTGCAGCGGTGCCAGTGCTGCACCGTCACGGCTCATTCATGGTGGTATCAAATATCTTGAAACCAATGAATTCCGGCTGGTGCGGGAATCGGCCATGGAGCGGAACCGCCTTTTGAATAATGCACCCCATTATGTGAAAGCGCTGGAAGTTGTGTTCCCGGTCAACTCCTGGTTTGGAGGCCTGAAAGACGCAATTTCAGGCTATCTCGGCTTCAAGGGGCGCATCAAGGAACGGGGTGCGCTGCTCATCGAAATTGGCCTCCGCATTTATGATTTCTATAACCGAAAGGTGAAGGCCCTGCCTGATCATCGCTTCTTCGGCAAGAATAAATTGCGCGAACAATTTCCTGCGGTGACGAAAGATGCTGTGGCGGCCGGTCTTTATTACGAAGGCCGTGTGACCCATGCTGAGCGCCTAGGCCTGGAACTTGTGCTGGATGGTCTTGTGGCTCAACCCAGAAGCGCATTGCGTACCTACACTGAGGTTCAGGGAACGCCACAGCAAGGCAAGTTTACGCTTAAAGATCTCGTGACCGGGGAAACCAGCCAGTTCACAGCAGATGTCGTTATCAATTCTAGCGGCGCATGGATTGACAAGGTTAATGACAACCTTGGCATCACTTCGAGCTACATGGGCGGTTCACGCGGTGCCCACCTTATTGTCAAACATGAAGCCCTGTTACAGGCAACCAAAGGCCGCATGATGTATTTTGGCTGCAAAGATGGCCGCTTCAATCTGCTCTATCCTTTCTTCGGCAATGTGCTTGTGGGCTCCACTGACCTTGCCCAACAGGACCCGGACCTCGCCCATTGCAGCGCTGAGGAAACCGACTACCTCCTGTCTGTCGTCAGCGAAATCTTCCCGGAGATCAAACTCACACGCGATGACGTGATCTTAACCTACAGCGGTGTTCGGCCCTTGCCCCGCGCCAATGGCAAAGACATTGGCGATGTTTCGCGCGACCACAGCATAGGCCGTGACAAGCTGCCAGGCACGGATATTCCAGTGCTTTCATTGATTGGCGGCAAGTGGACAACATTTCGCGCATTCTCAGAACAATCCTGTGATGCCGTGCTGGCGCTGCTTGGCAAGCCACGTTCAGTTTCGACTGTGGAAATGCCAATTGGTGGTGGACGCAACTACCCCCGTGATGAAACCAGTCGCAACGCCATGGTCAGCAAGATTGGAGCACGCGGCGGAGAATTGCTTGATCGCTACGGCACAAAAGCTTTGGCTGTGCATGAATTTGCGGCAACGACGCAAGACCGCCCGATGACATCGCTTCCCGGCTACAGCACAGGTGAGATTGCTTACATCTGCGCCCACGAAAATGTGCGCCACCTCGCTGATCTGTTGCTGCGCCGCACCGCCATCACCATGGAAGGCTTGCTAACACCACTGGCAATTCAGGAAACAGCAAAGATCGCTGCTGATGCGCTGGGCTGGAACAAGGCCCGCATCCAAGCAGAAATTGAGCATGCCTCCGCAGAGCTGGCCAGGCGCAGCGTGCAAAATGTCAGGCCTGCAGCAATGCCGCGCTGAGTGATGCACCCAAGGCATCACGCACCTTGTCATATGTCAGGAATGGTTGAATGTCGTTGATCGATCCATAAGTCCCGCGATCAAATGGCAGTCCCATTGCCTCATAGGCTTCTGCTATTGCAGCACAGGCCGTCTCTGACCTCTCCACTGCAATGATGGCCCCCATCTGAATGCATTTGCGATTCATGCGCTGTGCAATACCAACAAGCTTGATACGCCCCTCGGCATTGATGCTGAATTTCCCCGGGCAATATTCGCATGGCAATTCACCAATTCGGGCATCGATACCCAAGCTTACCAAAGCTGCAGCTACAGCGCCTGCAAAAATATCGTAGCGCTTTATCGTATGCGCATGCGGGTCAACATGGGGGGCGATGATGGTGATGGCCAGTGCATGCTCATCAAACATGGTGAGCCTGCCACCTGTGCCGCGCTCAATCGGCTCGAACCCATTCGTCCGCGCCTGCTTTTTGACGCGTTCATAGTCCGGATGGGTTGTATCTTGTGGTGAAAACGCGGCTGTTGGCCTTGGTCGGCGGAAACGGATAAAACCGTGCTGACCATACTGCAAGTTAGCCAGTTGGTGCTGGACCCACGCCGCATAATCAGCAGGAGAAGGTCGTGCTTCTGCGGGCAATTCCGTATCATCGATAAACTGGAATGGTCCGCCGAAGGCGTTGTTCACTTAGGTCCTGGCCTTCCCGGCGCAACCATAGAGTTTCATCTTGTCGATGGTGGCCACGATCATGCGCTTCCTGCCCTCGGCCATGGCCTCTTCCAACTGATGGTCGTCCTTCGACCATACATCCAGCATGCCCTGGCGGAACACATGGCGAAGGTCGGTATCGGCATTGAACTTGTGCACACCCGCTTTCTTGGCTGCCTGCACTTCGTCAACAGGAACACCTGAGGCACCATGCAGCACCAGTGGAATGTTGGTCACATCGCGGATCTCAAGTGTGCGCTTGATCGACAAGGGCTCTGGCTTCGAGCCGGGGATGACACCATGCACAATCCCAACAGAGATTGCGAGATAGTCGACGCCTGTTTCCGCCACGAAGCGCTGGGCTTCTTCAACAGTGGTGTAGTAGTCTTCCCAGTTCACCGTCTGGCCCACATCGGGAATCTTGCCGAGTTCCGCTTCCACAGGAATGCCGAAATCATGGGCAATATCAACAATGCGCTTGGTCATGCGGATATTTTCTTCAAACGGCAAATGCGCAAAATCGCACATGATAGAATTGAAACCGAGCTTGATGGCCTCAAGACATTCATCCCACGGGCCATGATCGAGATGAATGACGTAATTCGCATTTGAATTTTCTGCGATGCGCTTGGTCATTTCAAAGCCGCGCTTCACACCCACATGGGGAACAAGAGCCCGACCCACCTGCAGCACAACTGGCGCATTGGCCTGTTCTGCGGCAAGCACGAGGGCTTCGGTGGTTTCTTCATTGTGCATGTTGAAGGCACCGACGGCATAACCGCCAGCTTGCGCATCAGACATGATTTGACGGTGACTGACCATTGGCATGATTGTATTTTTCTCCTTAAATTTCGATGACTGCGACAGGTGTTCGAACCTCAACCGTGGTTCCGGCCTCGACCAGAATTTCCTTCAGCGTGCCAGACGCAGGCGACTCAATCACCTCCGTTGCCTTTTCCGCTTCAACTTCCGCAAGCGGCTCATCTTCCTTCACCGTATCGCCTACGGCCTTCAGCCATTTGACGATGGTTCCTTCACTCATGCCCATGCCCCATTGCGGCAGAAGAACTTTGATACGTGCCATGATGTGTGCTCCTACTGTTTTTTCATACCCGCAACCTTACGTATCGCATCGGCGATGGTCAGGGCATTGGGGTAAAGTTGTTTTTCCAGTGCGGGACTGAATGGAATATGCGTGTCCGGCGTCGTCACCCGCATGATAGGGGCCTTCAAGCTGTCGAAAATGGTCTCTGACACCAGCGCTGAAATTTCCGCCGCAGCCCCACAGGTTTTGTTTGCCGGATCAGCAATAACCAGTCGCCCTGTCTTCGCGACTGATCTGAAAATCGCCTCACTGTCCAATGGCACCAGCGTGCGGGGATCGATGATTTCCACCGATATGCCTTCAGCTTCCAACGTTTTGGCCGCAAGAATGGCCTGTTGAACCGCCGACGAGATCGCAACCAGTGTCACATCCGTACCCTCCCTGACAGTGCGGGCCACGCCAAAGGGAATGCGGAATTCGCCCTCGTCCACATCTTCCTTCAAGCCCCACAACATGCAGGCCTCGAACGACATGACAGGGTCATCCATGTCAATTGCCGTGCGCAGCAATCCCTTCGCGTCGGTTGGCGTTGCAGGAACCATTATCTTGATGCCGGGCATGTTCATGAACATGGGGTATGGCCGATCAGAGTGATGCGCGGCAGTGCTAAGGCCATAGAACATGGCAGAGCGGAACACGACTGGCATCGAAGACTGGCCACCAAACATGTAACGGCTCTTGGCCACCTGGTTGATGAACTGGTCCATAGCCATATAGAGGAACGTTGAGTACGACAAATCAACGATAGGCCGAAGCCCCGTCATTGCGGCTCCCGCTGCAGCACCTACCATCACCTCTTCCGAGATCGGCGTGTTGCGAATGCGACTGGCACCATACATCTGCAGGAAGTCGCCCTTGTCGGCGCGGGACTTGCCGCCGCCCATGGTGCCATAAACATTGGCCTCCACGTCTTCACCCATGATGATGACGCGTGAATCAGCGTCCATGGCTTCGCGTTGTGCGGCACCAATGGCGCCGAGATAACTCATGATTGTCATTGTTTTGCTCCGAGTGGTTCGGTGTAAATATCTTTGAATGCGACAGACAGTTCCGGGAACGGACTCTCATTGGCGAAAGCGACAGAGGCATCCACTTCCGCCATCACCTCCGCTTCAAGCCCTGCCAGTGTTGCTTCATCGGCAACACCATGCTCAAGCATGTGAGCTCGAAACAGTTTGATGGGATCACGCTGCAACCACGCGGCCTTCTGTTCTGCGTCACGATAATCAACGGCAAGCCGCAGACCCTCTGAATGTTCATTGAAACGATAGGTCACAACTTCAACAAAGCTGGGGCCTTGGCCAGCACGGGCGCGGTCCACAGCGGTTTTCACGGCGTCATAGACTGTCAACACGCTTTGTCCATCTTCCACACGAACCCCCGGCATGTCGAATCCCGATGCACGATTTGACAGCACTCCAGCCGTTACAGTGTGAGCCGGTGTCGACAATGCATATTGATTGTTCTCGCACAGAAATATGATCGGCAGTTTCCAGACCGACGAGATATTCATCGCCTCATAAAGACAACCCTGGTTGGCCGCACCATCGCCGAAGAAAGCCAACGACACTTTACCGTTGTTTAAAACCTTGCTTGACAGGGCAGCGCCTGTCGCAATGGGTATCGACGACCCGACAATGCCGGACTCTCCGAGGCTTCCCACCTTGAAATCCGCCAGATGCATGGAGCCGCCCTTGCCGCCACATACGCCCCAGGCCTTACCCACAAGTTCCGCCATTAGCGGCCCGAGTGCTGCTCCCTTGCCAATGGGGTGACCATGGCTGCGGTGATTGCCCGTCATATAATCACTTTCGCCCAGCGCCATGGTGGCACCCACCACTTGCGCTTCCTGCCCGATTGAAGTGTGAACCGTGCCTGGAATCTCACCTCGCTTGACCATTTTGGAAGCGCGTTCATCAAAGTAACGGATACGCAGCATCCGCCTCTGCATCTCCAGCAGCATGTCATTCTTCAGGGTCATGATTTTCCTTTCCCAGCAATATTCATCAGAAAATTGGCGCTGTTCACATCAGTGACGAGCACATCGATCCAGCGTCCAGCAAGAGCTGCAGCGAGTGCAACATGCTTGTCTGCACCGCCTGCAACTGCAATCCTGCGACCTGCATTGCGCAATTGCTCTAGCGTGATGCCGACCACCAACTGGTCCAGTTCAGTCTTCACTGGTTGGCCGTGAGCGTCAATAAATCTCTGATGCAATTGTCCAACAGCCCCTGCTGCGCGCACTTTGGCTAGTTGCTCGGCACTGAAGAAATTATCCCCCTCTTCAAGCGGTCCATGAAAATCTGCGGGGCCAATTCCAACAAAGGCCACGTCAACTTTGTCCAATAGGCGCAATGCCGTTTGGATATGCGCATCAGAGAGAGCTGCTTTACGAAGCTCGGCACTGGGCATGACACCCGGTATTCGCAAAAATACGGCTTCTGCATCCAGCGCTTTTGCCATTTGCAGGGTTGCCAGTGCGGCTTCGTGCTGAAGCATGGGTGAACCAAGATCACCCAACATCTCCACGATCTTAACCGCCTCGCTGTAACGCGGAAGAAGCTGTTTTGCCATTTCGCGCAGAGTCGTGCTCCACGACGTCAGGCCAAACACGGGTCCATCCTTGAATTCATTTGAAAGGCAATCAGCAGCAGCGGCACCCAGCACATGAGCAACGTCAGGTTCATCAACGCTGATGTCAACGACATAGGCCGCGTCAAGGCCATAGGTTTCCATCAGTCCATCTTCGAGGCCAGGGTAAAGTCCCTCAGGCGGCACCACGATCGTGCGGATGATTCCCTGTTCTTCTGCAAGCTGGAGAAACCGCGAGACACTGGCCTGCGATATGCCCAACTTTTCCGCGATCTCAGACTGGCGCTGGCCTTGCGTATGATGCAGGCGCGCAACCTTTGTGACAAGCCGCGTTTGCTCAATATCCAAACGTGTGACCCGGCTGATGGCTGGCTTCTTCAAGGCATTTTCTCCGCCATCAAACGGAATGTGTTCTTCAAACCAGGATAAATGCTGCGGTAGGCTTCGAAAATATCGGCATAACGGGAGTGAGACTTGCTGTCAGGTTCGAAAGTGTTTTCGGTTCCGGTCATGGCATCGGCGGCGGCACGAATGTCCTTGTGCAGGCCTACCGCAGCTGCCGCATGAATACCCGCACCCAGCGCTGTGCTTTCTTTTTCTCGCGCTGACTTCAGGCTGCGTCCCAAAACATTGGCAATAATCTGGCACAAAAGTCTGTTGCGTGAACCGCCACCCATCAAAACAATCTCATCAATCTTGATATTCGTCGCTGCCTCAACGCCGATGATCAGCAAACGCTCTTCCAATGCGAGTGATTCAAGCATGGCGCGATACATATGGGCTTTGCCATGTGCACCTGAGAGTCCCACAAAGGCACCACGCGCATGGCCATCCCAGTAAGGTGTCATGGCTCCGGCCCAATAGGGCAAGCACAGCAGTTTGCCGGAACCTTCAGGAATATTTGCTGCCATCGCCTCCAACAAAAGCTCAGGCGTCTCACCGGGTTTCAGGCGCTTTGCGTCCAAGTCGGAAATTTGCTCAATGAACCAGGCAATGTTTTGTGTGCCACCCCCGATAAAACTTTCGAGAATATAAGTGCCGGGCACGGCACCACCCAGGGTGCGATAGTTCTTCGTATAACTATAGGTATCAGCATAGACACCCGAAACTGTTCCAGTGCCAATATTGAGATAGGCACGGCCTGGCCGCGTTACGTTGCAACCGAGTCCGGCTGACTGTCCATCACCTGCACCGATGACAACAGGCAAATCTTTTCTAAGCCCAAGCTGGGCAGCAACTTCAGCCGTCAAACCACCAGCAATAGAACCAGGTGGCAACAACCGGCTCACTTTGGTGCGGTCTAACCCCGCCATCGCAAGCAGCCTATCATTATAGTCATGGCGCTGAAGATCAACGAGGCCCAACGAGTCAGCACAGGCCGAGGATGTTACCCACTCACCCGTAAACTTGTGCACAAGATATCCCGCCACATCCACAACATGTGCCGCGCGCTCAATGGTTTCAGGTTCATGGCTTTTCAACCACAGCAATTTGTACCAGGCAGGTGTCGGGTTGGGAGGTTTGCCAGTGATGCGGTGCACATCATCTGTGCCAAAGGCCTCAACTTCAGCAGTGGCCCGAATATCCATCCATGAAATTGCAGGCCGAATGGGTTTTGCTTCTTTATCCAAACACACAAATGTTTCGCGCTGTTGTGTAATAGCAATGGCAGCAATGCGATCTCCGCCCACCTTGGACACGGCATCGGCAATTGCCGCAGACGTTGCACTCCACCAATCCGGAGCATGTTGTTCCACCCAGCCAGAGCGCACGTGATCCAGTTCAAAACTACGGCGACTGCTTGCCATGGCTGTGCCCGCTTGATCCCAAACCACAGCCTTTGCAGCGGTGGTTGAGCAGTGAACGCCAACAACAAGATCGCCGCTCATCCGCAGGCACTCATCCCAAGAGCAGCCAGTGCTTCATGCGTAAACACAGTCTGGTTCGCCACCTCTTGGTAGCTCCGAAAATCAGTCCGGCCAGCCAAATCAGACAATGTGTGCAAAAAAACCATGGACCCTCAATTCCAATTGGGATTTTTATACACGCAATGAATTTTTATGCAAGATTAATCTCGCCGCCAACCAATATTTGAAACTAGCTTCCTCGCAATCCTCGCCAAATCGGACGCATGGCTTTGCGGGCTTCGACGTAATGCGGGAAAATCCTGTCATATATGCCTACCAATTGCGCATCAGGTTTGGTGGCGGCGCCAAGATGCGGATCAACCCACACCTTGGCGCAAGCAGCCATATTTGGGAAAAGCTTTTGTTGTACCGCTGCAATCATCGCGGTTCCGGCCGCACCCGCCTCTTCACGAGACACCGTGCGAATTTCAGCATTGAGAACGCTCGCCAAAATCAGACGCAAGGCTTTGGATCTTGCCGCACCACCTGTAACCCTGATTTCTTTTGGAATTGGCCCCATCACTTCGTAACAATCGCGCGCGGCAAATGCCAAACCTTCAAACACGCCACGCATCATGTCATAATAATCGGCTGTCGTGTCCAGCCCATTGAACATGGCCCGCGCCGCTGTATCCATAAAGGGGCTTCGCTCGCCTGCCCAGGAAATATAGGGGTGATAGAGAAGTTTGGAAGGTTCTCGCGCCAGCACTTTGTCATCCAAACCTTTCAACAAATCGGCTCGGCTTTTGATGAACCCTTGATCTGCCAAAATGCCAATTGCCACATCCAGCAACCAATCAATGTTTAACGTGGCAGCCAGATTGGATTGTATTTGTGCAACCATACCCGGAGCTGGAAAACTCACAGTGAAACCCGACCGGTCCGCATTCAGCTGGACTGCTTTTGCATCGGTTCGAAGAAGCATGTGCATGCCAGTTGAACCAATAATGGTGCAGCCTGTCTGGCCTGTTGGATCAAACAGTCCCCCACCCAAACCCGTGCAGACATAATCAACATAACCGAGGCAAATGGGGGTGCCAGCTTTCAGATTGGTAAGTTTTGCCGCGGCCTCGGTCAACTTGCCACACTCTTTCGTGCCATCAACAACTGGGGTGAGCAGTTGCATTGCATTGCCAGCTCCCAAATGACCCAGAATGTCTGGCTGGCTGATGCCGGTCTCAAAATTTCCGAATGTACAGTTGGCCTCTGATGGATCGGTAAAGCGGTCACCCGTCAGGTTGAAATAAATCCAGTCCTTGCAGTGGAATGCATGGGTTGCCTTCGTCAAAACGTCTGGCCTGTGGCGCTGCATCCAAGCCAGCTTACCACTCATCTGCACGACCGTCATGCCCGTGCCTGTGCGTTCGTAGTGCGCCTGATAGTTTTCCGACGCAACATACTCGTCAACAATTGTCGCGGAGCGATTGTCAAGCCAGATGGTTGCAGGACCGATCGGTTCGCCCTGTTTATCAAGCAGCCACATGCCGTCGCCCTGCGCAGTTACAGAAATTGCGATGAGGCGGGAGGCAAGATCAGGGATTTGCTCGGTTAGCTGCTTTAGCGTGGCAGCTGTGCTTGCCCAAGTGAGGGCCATGTCTTGTTCTGCAACTCCACCCGGCCGCGTGACATATTGATTTGGAATGGCGGCAACGCCCAGTTCGTTGCCATCAATTGTGAAAGCCACAGCCTTAATGACCGAAGTGCCTGCATCAATGCCAATGAGAATCCCGTCATTCATACTATTGTTTCCCCGCAAGTTTCTTTTTCAGAACCCATATCAGACTGCTTCACAAATAGACCAGTTCGAGTCAATCACATTCAAATTTCTATACGCAGCCGATTTATGTTAAAAACCCAGACACCATACTATATTTTGCGGGGAAAGAATGAACATGCCCATACACAAAAAAATGTGGATCGGCACGAGCTGGAAAATGAACAAGACCTTGGCCGATGCGCAAATTTTTGCGAACGGGCTACTGGGCACCAAGTCTCACGCCTCAATTCAGCGTTTCGTAATCCCACCTTTTACTTCCATTCGGGATGTAAAGGCCGCTCTTGCCACCACCGATGTTAAAATCGGAGCGCAGAACATGCACTGGGAAGATTTCGGTGCATGGACGGGCGAGATTTCGCCGGTGATGCTTGAAGATTGCGGTGTCGATATTGTGGAGTTGGGTCATTCTGAACGCCGCACCCATTTTGGCGAAACAGAAAAGACTGTTGGGTTGAAAACAGATGCCGCAATTCGCCATGGCTTGATTCCAGTGATTTGCATTGGCGAAACTGCCGCCGAAAAAGATGCCGGCCGCGCTGATGAAGTTTTGTATCGGCAGGTCCACGCCGCATTGGGCAAACTTGACGCGCAACAGAAATCTGCAACAATCCTTTTGGCCTATGAGCCTGTCTGGGCTATTGGTTCTTCCGGAACACCAGCCACTCCACACTATGCCAATGAGCGACAGGCCCGAATCATTGAAGTGGCAAAGCAGATCATGGGGCAGAAGGTATCTTGCCTTTATGGTGGCAGCGTCAATCTAGAAAATTGCGCAGAACTTGTGCAATGCCCTCATATTGATGGATTGTTTATCGGAAGATCAGCATGGAATGTTGAAGGCTATCTTGATATTCTCGAACGCTGTGCTGCGGTAATTCAAGTGAAAGGAAAATAGCATGAACATTGCAATAGCCGGAGACAGTGTCGGAGCACCGCTTGCAAAAGTGTTGGCCGAACATCTTGGTGGCAAGGCAGGTCTTACAGTATCAGAAATCAGCAGCCCAATTGATGGTGAAGAGAAATTCTATGCCAATCTGTCAGACCGCGTAGCCAACAAGATTCTTGATGGGACTTATGACCGGGCAATTTTGTGCTGCGGAACTGGCATTGGCGTGTGTCTTGCCGCCAATAAAGTGCCTGGCATCAGCGCTGCCCAGACGCATGACACCTATTCCGCCGAACGTGCAGCTCTTTCCAATAATTCTCAAATTATCACCATGGGTGCCCGTGTCATTGGCACCGAACTGGCAAAATCAATTGCCGTTGCCTATCTCGCTGCAACCTTTGATCCCCATGGAAAGTCCGCAGGCAATGTTGCCGCCCTTGACGCCTTGGACGCAAAATATCGCAAGTCCTGTTGAGCGGTTATCGCCCCGCCTATTGATTGTGCTGGTCTGGATACTCTGTTTCTTTTTTTCAAACTGTGAGTGATGCTGCCCCGGTTTCGATGTGCGGTGCCCAGAAGGCAACACTTTCAGCAATCTGGGGGATTACTTCGCGGTCATTGGGTTCACGTTCCTTGAATGAGAGTTCAAGGCAAATTTGGTTTTCTATTGCTCCCCCCAGCGCCAGCGCCTCCAGCAGTGGTTTGGGCTGAATTCTGCCTTTGGCGTTGAAGTCCGCTGTAAACGGCCGGTGGCCGCCCTTATCCATCATGCTTTGTTTGATGTGGATAATGGGTGAAAGGCGTGGCACTGCACGAGCCCAGGCATAAGGATCATGATCGTCCGGGTTGGCGCTGGTAACATCACCATGATCAATGTCTGCCATCATCCACATGGGAATGGCCATTTCAACCGCCGATAATCGGGCTTGCAGAGCAAGGGCAGAAGCAATTGTTTCACCAAATTCACGACCAATACTCATTGGCTCCCAAAACACGGAATTAAGGCCAACTGCCTTGCCGTGCTCTGCAACTTCTGCCCAACAGTCAATTGCAATTTTTATCATCTCTTCGCGTCGGTTGGGTGCATCAAAGTCCTTGTACGTGAAAATTGCGAATTGGGTACCGATAGAAGTGCCCCCGAGTTCGCCAATAATGTCGGCAAAAGTTTTGAACCAATCGACATAGTGTTTTCTGACATCAGCATCGGGATGGCCAAAATGATTGAGACGCCCATAGGGACCCGTCATGCCGGAGGTTACACGCACACCGGTACGAGCCACGGCCTTGCCCATTTTTTGTGTCAGTCTGCGAATAACGGGTGTCGGCCAGGATGGGTTGATAATTTCATGCGTGAGTTGCAAATCCCGAATTTTGATTTTGGTGGCGACAGTTTCCACCAGGTCGTCAGGGTCTGCAAAGCGATTGACCAATGGATTGGTGTTAAGCGAAAGTGTGAGATTCATGTTGCTTCCTTTCAGCCCGTGGCTTTCTTGCGACTGGCCTTGCATCCAATCTTTAAAAACCCCATGCCAGCACTTGTCAAACAATGGCACGTTATGGGCGACGGAGGAGAATATTTTCTGGCTTATTGCCCGTCCATGCTCGGTAAGATAATCGACCTCGCTCTCACAAAGCATTAGGCTATATTTCGACCCGATTCATCAAGTGACAGTGCACTGCCAGTCACACCCGTCGTTCTTGTGACATAAATCTTGGTATAATGAAGATCCATAAAGTGTAATTTTCTTATGATTAGGTCTTAACAGACTATTGCCTGCCCAATGGCGGAGAAAGCAAACTGTTTTTCATAAATTTACTCTGAAATGCAAACTGTACTCTGTCCCTTACTGCACACAGAGCGCACACGAAAGTTCTTAAGCTATTGATTTAATTAGCTTGTCGTTCCAATCCATCATGGGCGCAACGGCGAAAGTTTTTCTGTTATAATTCAATAGTTTGCTCTTATATTACAGTGGACTAAACAGAGAACATGTGTGCAAATTTTGCACCCGAAAATAGGAGTGCACACAAATGGCCGGAATCGTCAAGCTCCCTTCTCGTAGTTGGCGCGCTCAAGTCAAGCGCAAATGAAAGTATAACAGGAACACGTTCCGGCGGCGAGTGGATGATGTCACTTGGACGCTTGAAACCGAACAGATAATTGTTAAAGGGATAGAAACGAAAGCAGCTGAAGCGGGCGTTTCTATTTACTATCTGACCAAGGTGGTCGTGTCCTAAGCGACGTTCAGCGAACCGTCTGTCTCATTTCAATTTTATTCATTTCAAGACATTGCATTTGTACTTCCGTGGTCAATCTCCTAAGCCATGTTCCGGGTTGCCCACGGGCGTGTCGCAACAAACATCGAGCCCAATATATGAAAATACCACCCCGCGAATTAGCAAAAAATCAAACTTGCCAAGTTTGGATTCACTATACAGACAGTGGAGAAAATACACTGCTTTTCAAAGCGACCGAACTGCTTCTCGAAGCACCAAATTGGACTTTGCGGGGAGATGCGTTAATCCTCAATGGCGGAGGTTTGCTGTGGCGGTTGCAAATTCAAAACCCGAAGCTGGAGCTCATAGAAATTAGTGGTTCCCCTCCGTTCAACAATGACCATGTGCTTGATCCCGACGGTGAACATATTTTCTTGTCGACCTATGACGACTGGCAAATTTATCGTGCGCCGTTGAGTAGTGGGCGAGCGACCCGCATCACAGGAAAAGAAGGGCTGGAAGGACTGTTTCACTTCCTGCACGGTGTGTCACCAGACGGCGAGAGATTGGCCTTTGTAGGGGTTGAAGCTGAAGCACGTGAAGCATCACTCCGTTTCATCTCAGCAGAAATTTACACGATAAAATCTGACGGCACTGATTATCGGCAAATCACCAAAGGCGGTGCACCGGCAGACGGCCCTGAATATAGCCCTGATGGCGAATGGCTCTACTTCAATACCGAAACGTTTTCTAATAATGCTCAAATAGCACGGATGCGACCCGACGGGTTGGAACTCTCGCAGTTGACATTCTCTGAGACTGTAAACTGGTTCCCACATTTGCCGCCAGATGGTCAAATCGCTGTCTATCTGGCCTATCCACCGGGAACTACGGGGCATCCAGCAGATAAATGGGTTGAACTGATGGTGGTCCGCAATGGAGAGTGGCGAAGCGCTGTTTGCGCGGCGCGACTCTTCGGCGGGCAAGGCACGATCAAAGTGAACAGCTGGTCCCCCGACAAACATCATTTTGCATATGTAACCTACCCTACCGAATAAGGATACTGCGGCGGGTAACTCTGCACACGCTTTGCTTCCGCTGCCGTCTTGTTTGAGACCGAAGAATTTTAACTGAGCAATTTCACATGAAAGACACGCCAATTCCGCCAAGCTCACCGTAGTCGGCATGGACGACATCGCCTTTTTTGATGTCCACTGGCCGCGTGAAGGATCCGGCCAATACTATATCGCCTTTTCTCAAGCCGTCATTCAAAGGTGCTAGCTTATTTACTAGCCAGGCAATACCAGCTGCAGGATGGCCCATGACTCCGGCAGAAAGGCCGGTTTCTTCAATCACACCATTTTGTGACAACGTGGCACCAACCCAGCGCAGATTAATATCAAAGGGCCGCACAGGTCTGCCCCCCATAACGATGGCGGCATAGGCTGCATTGTCTGCAATGGTGTCAACGATCAAGCGTGGCACTTCGGTGCGATAGTCGATGATTTCGAGTGCGGGTGTAACGAATTCAGTCGCACGCAACACATCATGGATATGACACCCTGCACGCGATAAATCATGACTCAACACAAACGCCAGTTCGACTTCTAGTCTCGGCTTTGTAAATTGGCTTGTTGTGATCCGCGCTCCATCCCGAAACAACATATCGTCCAAAATCACGCCATAATCCGGCTCGGTCATTTTAGACGCGTGCTGCATGGCCCGTGAGGTCAATCCGATTTTGCGACCAATAACGCGGGCACCAACTGCAACCCGCGCTGCTGCCCAGCGGCATTGCACATAATAAGCATCGTCGATCGTCATCGCCGGATAGGTCGTCGACAATTGCGGGATGACGACCCGCGTCCTCTCTGCTCGCAGAATGCTATCAGCCGCTGCTTGCCGATCTTGTTCTGTCAACATGTCAACGCGCCAAGAGCAGCAAGATAGCAATTGCCAAAATCAAGACAAAAAACGTGAACAACGTAATGTTAGCGTCAGTGGCATAAACGTGACCACCGATATTCCATTTGAACGTCGGAACAGGATTGACCTTGCTCACCAGTGATGTGCCCCAGATGCCCTGGGTAAACACCGCCGTCCAGTATCCGCCATAACTGGCTGCCGCAAGAAGTGCTGCGAGCCACAGGTTCCACGTATTATCGCCCGCTGTCCAGATGAGATAGAGTGCGATGAGTGCCACATAGACATAAGAACTAACTTGCCATACGACGTGGAAGCGCGCGTGTGGGTCCCAAGACGGATTTTTAACGTGGGTTTCGTCAGCGTCAAACTTGGCGGGGATCGCGCTGTAACCCAAAGTGGCTATCGTCAATAGTATTTTAATTGCCAGAAGCATGGTTCTCTCCGTGTGTTTGAAGCCCAAGTGTGTCACGCGCCTGCCGCCATGTTGCGACCGTACGGTCATATTTCTCGCAGAGAGCGGTAGCTCGCCTGACTAAAGCAGCATTGGACGGAACAAGTGTATTCTTGTCGATGCGCACGTTATCTTCCATGCCAGTGCGGGTGTGCCCGCCTTTGGCAATGGCCCATTCGTTGATGACGATCTGTGCCGGACCAATGCCCGCCGCACACCATTGTGCATCAGGCGACAAACGTTTGAGGGTTTCGATATAGAAATCCAAAACGCGTTCGTCAGCTGGCATGGCGTTTTTGACTCCCATGACAAACTGCACATAAAGCGGGCCCTTGAGACGACCATCCTTCTGCATCGCACCGGCCTGCACAATATGTGATAAATCAAAGGCCTCGATTTCAGGCTTCACATTGTAGGTTAGCATTTCAGAGGCGAGCCAATCCACCAAGTCGGGTGGGTTTTCGTAAACACGGGTTGGGAAATTATTGGACCCAACAGAAAGTGAAGCCATATCGGGTTTCAAAGGCAACATGCCACCGCGCGTCTTGCCAGCGCCAGAACGGCCGCCCGTTGAGAGTTGCACTATCATGCCGGGGCAATGTTTTTCGATACCCTCTTTTAAACGGGCGAAGCGTTCTGGATCAGATGTCGGCTTTCCTTCATCGTCACGCACGTGGGCGTGCACGATGCTGGCTCCTGCTTCGAATGACTCTTGCGTACTTTCAATCTGCTCCGCGATAGTGATGGGAACTGCGGGGTTGTTTTCCTTTGTTGGCAAAGAGCCTGTGATGGCTACACATATGATGCAAGGATTTGTCATAATTTTAGGAACTCAGTTTTTATCAAGATTGACATGATAGGATGTCGGGAAGAGCGTGATGCCAAACTTATCTTTGATGAAGCCCCAAATGCCTTTCGGCGCAAGCAACATCATGACAATGGCGAGTGCGCCTAAGATCATAAGATACAAACTGCCGAGATCGGCGAGGAATTCACGCAACAGGAAATAGAGCAACGTGCCAATGATCGGCCCCTCAATGGTTCCGATGCCACCGATCACCACAATGAAAATAACAAAGGCAGTCCAGTCATTCACGCTAAATCCGGCATCTGGTGACATACGAACTTTTTGCAGTTCGATCAATGCGCCGACCATCGCCGTCATGCCTGCCACAAGAACATAAACTGCAAACTTGATCCGCTCAATGCGCACGCCCAAACTCTCGGACGCGAGCTCATTGTCGCGAATTGCCGTGAGTGCAAGGCCTAGTCGTGAGCGCAGCAATCCATAAACAAGTGCTACAGCACCCAAGCCCAGAGCCAGTGCCAACCAATAGATTGTAGCCTCACGCCAGAATTTAGTCTCACCTACCATCTTCATCATTTCTGTCGGAAGACTGACGCCGGAGCCGCCGCCAAGCACAGAAATCTGTGCCACAAAAAGTCGAATGGCTTCTGCCACAACCCATGTGCCAATTGCGAAGTACGCTCCTTGCAATCGAAACACCAGCTTGCCCATGGGAACCGCAATCAGTGTAGCAGCGATGCCCGCAACAGGCACTGCAAAAAGTGGGTTCCAGCCTGCCAGCAGCGCCAGTGATATAAGTACATAAGCCCCTATGCCAACGAAGGCTTGCTGGCCGACAGATACAAGACCTGTATAGCCTGCCAACAAATTCCATAGGCTGGCCAAAGCCAAATAGACCATGAACTCACCGACCAAACGTTCTGTGGCGATGCTGCCCCACCACGGTGCAGCGACAAGAACTGCAGCAATGGCGCAAGCAATGACACCCGCTATACGCGAAGTTGTATTGGTTCTTGAAACAAGCTGGCTCATGCTGATGTCCTCGGGAATAGTCCACGCGGACGAAAAGTGAGTATGCACATGAAAGCCACGTGGCCTGCAAGCACTTGCCACCCCGGATCAAGCTGCGCGCCGATGGCTTGCGCCACACCTAGAATAATGCCGCCCACAAGTGTTCCCCAGAGATTACCCAAGCCGCCAATAATCACGGCTTCGAAACCAAAGATCAATCTTGCCGGTCCCATGAAAGGATCGAAGTTGGCACGTATTGCAAAGAACACACCCGCAAGGGCCACAACACCAAAACAAATTGCCATGGCTTTGGCATAGACTTTACGATTATCCAGCCCCAACAATTGGGCAATCTCCGGATCATCGCTGGTGGCGCGGAAAGCACGGCCCCATTTCGTATTGTAAAACATATATTGCAGGGCCCAGATGGTGGCCACTGCTGTTGCAAAAATGAGAACCGGGAATAATCCCACAGCGACACCCGGCAACACTTCAAAGCTTTTTGTTTCCAACCAGCCCGCATCCAGTTTTCGGCTATCTGCACTAAATGTTTGGAGAAGACCGTTTTGGATGATGACCGACAGACCAAATGTAACCAACAGCGGCGGCAAAATATCTTTGCCCAAAGTGCGATTTAATATTCCACGTTGCAGCAGATATCCTATTGCCGCTGCAATGGGCACAACGATCACGAGGCAGAGAAGTGGATGCAAGCCCGTCGCTTGAACAATAGTCCAAGCTAGATATGCGGCTGCCACGATCAGGTCACCATGCGAAATATTCACCAATCGCATGACACCAAAAATCAGCGATAGACCAGCGGCAAACAGCGCGTAAAGCCCGCCGACTAGAATTCCTTGAATGAGTGCGTTGATGATTTCCACAGTTTAAGTTCCAAAATATGCAGTGGTTATGGCGTCGCGTGAATGCTCTTGCGGTGCCCCCGCCAGCGACACGCGGCCTTCTTGCAAGCACATGAAGCGGGAGGCCGACGTCAACGCCCGTGTTACGTCTTGTTCCACTAGAATGACGGTGAGGCCACTTGCTGTAATATCTGCCAATCGATCATAAATATCTTTGATCACAATGGGCGCAAGACCGAGACTGAGTTCATCAAAGAGGATGAGATCGGGATTGGACATCAGCGCCCGGCCAATCGCCACCATCTGTTGTTGACCACCCGACAGTGATGTCGAAGGTAAGTTTCGTTTTTCCTTGAGGATTGGAAACAGTGAAAACAAGCTCTCCAGTTTCCAAGGCCCTGCCCTTTCAACTTGTCCACCAAGCATCAGATTTTCTTCGACCGACAGCGAAGGAAACAACCGCCTTCCCTCTGGCACAAGGGCTATGCCACGCTTGACAATTTCATAAGCGGGAAGATGGCCGATCATTTCACCTTTGTATTTGATGGATCCTGTCTTGGTTTGAATTAAACCACAGATGCATTTCAGCAACGTGCTTTTGCCGGCGCCATTGGCACCAATAAGCGCTAAGGTTTCTCCTTGGTGGAGGAAGAACGAAATGCCGTGCAAGGCCCTTGCATCACCGTAACTGGCTTCGAGGCTATCGATGGTTAAAAGTGCATCAGCCATGAACATCCTCGCCCAGATAAATGCTTTTGACCTCGCGGCTGTTCATAATCTCCTGCGGCACGCCATCAGCAATGATCTTGCCAAAATTCAAAACAACCAGACGCTTGGCAACCGAAAGCAGTGCATGAACAACATGTTCAATCCAAACAATGGTAACACCTTGCGCGTGCACATCCTTGATTGCGCCAAGCAACGAGACACATTCACTGTCCGTCAACCCACCTGCAATTTCATCAAGCAAGAGCAGTTTCGGATTTGCCGCGAGAGCGCGCGCCAATTCCAGACGCTTGCGATCCAGAAGTGTCAATTTTCCAGCCGCGATATTGGCCTTGGCTTTCATGCCGGCCTGCTCAAGGGCTGAGAGTGCACGCGATTCAGGATCAGTTGCATCGCGCCCGAATGTGGCCGCGAGAAGCGCATTCTCGAACACACTCATGCCAATAAAGGGCTGCGGAACTTGGAATGACCTGGCAATGCCACGCTTGCAGCGATCTGCTTCGCGCAAGGTGGATATATCATGGCCATCAAATTGCACGGTTCCGACGTCGGGGCGGACGGTTCCTGCAATCAGGCTGAACAGCGTCGTTTTGCCAGCGCCGTTGGGACCAAGAATGCCAACAATCTCTCCACTCGACACAGTCATGCTCAATTCGTCAGTCACAACAAGTGCGCCGTACCGTTTGGACATGGAGTTGAGTTCAAGTAAATTCATGTCAGAAGAAGCGGCCCTTTCGGACCGCCTCCAACGTCAGTTGAGAATGAGCGCATATTTTGCACCTAACCCAGCAAGCTCATCTCACGGTTCACGGGGCAATCTTTGACCTGCGCATTTTCAATGATGCCGAGCTCGAGGCCCTTGGCACCCTTAAACCATTGTCCTCCGACCAATGCCGTCTTGGCGATGTTTGGCACTGGGCCCTTCGCGAAGTTGATGTTGCCAACCACTGAATTGTAATCGGTGGCTTTCAGCGCATCACGCACGCTGGCCGCATCGAGCGGATTGGCCGAGGTGCGCAAGGCATTGATGGCAACTTCAAACAGGGAATGTTTGAACGCGAGTGGCATTGTCCAAGGGCGAACCGTTGACTTCTCATATTCATCGGCCAACTCTTTAGAAGATTGCTTGGTGAGGCCCGAAGAAAACGGATGGTAGGGCGACCACCAGACTTCCGTCGTCAACCCTTCGCCGCGATCTCCCAATGCACCAACGGCTTGTGGGAATTCCAAAGCTTTTGGCATCGTAACAATCTTCGGCTTGAAGCCTTGTTGTGCGGCCTGTGACCAGAAGTTTGCAAATACTGGTGGCGGAATAACACCTGTCAGAATTTCTGCGCCTGCAGCTTTGAATGCCGCAATTTGCGATGAGAAATTCTCAGAGCCCATATCAAAGCGGCCCGTGTCGACATATTTAAATACACCAGCACCAGGGAAGCCAAGTTTAGCATCGCCAAAATCATTACCATCAGCATCGTTGGGCCAAAGCGTTGCAACCATACCATTGTTCGGCTTCAGCTTCCACATGTTGTGAGAAACAGCCACAAGGTCTTCTAAGCCCCAGAAGAAGTGATAAGTCCAATTAAAGCCCTTCTTCGGGTCGCCACCGCGGCCAAAGAAGTGTGGTTGCCATGGTGTATCGTTGGTAAGGCAAGGAACTTCGGCCAATTCAGCGGCACTGGCCACGGGGTTTGTGGTTTCAGGTGTTGACGTTGCCAAGATCAGATTGACTTGATCCTTATTCATCAATTCGTTGGCCACTTCTGCTGCACGGCTGGGGTTCGATTGTGAATCCTTCACCACAAATTCAATGGCGTATTTCTTGCCACCAACATCAATTTGTCCGCCAGTTGCTTACATCACTTGATCAATGGCAAATTGATCGGGTTCAGCAAAAATCGAAAGTGGACCAGACGCTGGCGTCACAAAACCAATTTTCACCGTTTCTGACGCGAAGACAGCTGGCGAGAAAACTGTTGTGCCTACTGCTGTAGCGGCAAGTGCGCCGGAACCTTTAAGTAGTTGTCTGCGATTGAATTTCATTTTTAATCCTCCCTTTGTGTGATCAACCAATTGAGACGCGGTCACGACGAACGATAGAGTCAGGCGCGCCTTTCTTGCTTGGTTGCAGCTCAAAATCGAATGTAATTTCGTTGAATGGCCCTTCAAGTTCCAACTCGGCAATGCGGGCCTTGTCTTTGATGCGGTTCACATCAGCCACGAGTTCGTTGCGCGTTGCAAATGCAAAGTCGTCATAGGTCAGCGGATCACCTGCCAGATTGAATTGTGTTGTGAGTTGACGATGGCCCTTGGCCGAAACAAAGAAATGCACATGCGATGGCCGCTGCGAATGGCGACCAAGTTTTTTCAGCAAAGTCTCTGTTGGCCCTCCGGGTGGACAGCCATAGCCTACTGGTAAAATAGTTCGGAAAGCATAGCGGCCATCAGCATCGGTTCGAATGCGACGGCGCAGATTATATTTCGATTGGGTGGGATCAAAATGCGAGTACATGCCCATTGAATTTGCGTGCCACACATCAACAACAGCATTGCGCAGTGCCTTGCCATCTTTACCTGTGATCTGCCCTGAAACCATCAGCACTTCGGCCTTGTCGGTGCCGTCATCAAGACGCGCATAGCCATCAGAAATTGGAGCGCCTGCAATATATAGTGGCCCTTCAATCGTGCGCGGTGTTCCGCCCTTCAGGCCAGCTTTTGCGTCGGCTGCATCCTGCAACAAATCAATGAAATGTTCGATGCCAAGACCGGGCGTCAACAGACCTGCTTCATGTCCGAGGGTTGAAAAATAGGAAACCGCTGACCACGCTTCATCTGGCGTGATCTTGTAGTCTTGCATGGTTTTGAAAATATCCATCAGAATACGATTGGTGATGGCTTGTAATCGCTTATTGCCTTTCTTTGCACCAAGACCGCTTGCCTTTTTCGCAAGCGCTTTCATGGTTTTCTCTTCAACCTTTGTAGGTACTTTCTTGATTGCTTTTTTAACCATTGGATCCTCCAGATAATGTTATGTATCGTCGTCCCGAATTGAAGATGGGTGCCTGCAAAGGGCCGTGATTTCCATTTTCATGAACGGGAAGAAGGGGAGAGATGTGAGAATGTCGTGCAATTCATTCACGTCAATCACATCAAAAATTGAATAGTTTTCGTATTTACCAGCAATGCGCCAAAGATGCCGCCACTTGCCCTGTTGCATCAAATCTTGAGCACGCGCTTTTTCAGCTGATCGAAGCTGTTCAAATGCGTCTTTGGCCATGGCCTGCGGCGGCGTCACAACCATATGGACATGAAACAACATTGATCACGCGTTCCCTTTTTTAAGGGCCACAACCGGCTGCAATAAACGGGTCTTGTCGCGTCGATAATGCGCGAGTTTGTCTTCATCGATGGCCACACCGAGACCCGGTGTGTTGGGCACGGCAATGCCGAAATTCCCATAGTTCGGGCGTTCCTGCACAATGTCATCTTTGAGCAATAAGGGCCCAAACAGTTCCGTTCCGAATGGAAATGTTTGCGACAGCGAAGCAAATGTGTGCAGTGATGCCACAGTGCCAATCGTGCCTTCCAGCATTGTGCCGCCATAGAGTGCGAGGCCACCGGCACTTGCAATTGAAGCGACGGTCTTGGTTGCTAAAAGTCCACCGGCTTTGGCAATCTTCAAAGCGACAACGTCAGCCGCGTGGGCCTTGGCATAGGCAAAAGCTTCTTGCGGTGTAGCCACCGCTTCATCCGCCATAATGGCAACATCAAATCGAGTAGCAAGTCGCACCATACCTTCAAGGTTGGCTTTCGCTAGGGGTTGCTCAATTAACGTCACCCCAATTGCTTCAAGTGCTGCAATGGCCCTCGTCGCCGTCAGTTCATCCCACGCCTGATTGGCATCAATCCGCAAAGTACCGCGTCCTGCGACGGCCTTGGCAATTTTGGAAACGTGTGCAATGTCGCTTTCAACATCGCGACCGCCAACTTTAATCTTGAAGCCGCGATGCAATTTCTGTGACAGAACCCGCTCGGCCTCTTCAATGTCTTTACCAGTGTCTCCCGACGCCAGCCCCCAGATACATTCCATGACATCAATTTGTTTGCCGCCAAGCAGTTGATGCACAGGCACAGTCAGCGCCTTACCTAAAATATCAAAAAGGGCTGTTTCAACTGCTGATTTGGCCAAACGATTGCCAACCACATGCCGATCAATCTCAGCCATAATGTGATTGATATTACGCGGATCAAGGCCCGTTAAGAGTGGCGCAATGTAAATGTCCAGCGCCGACTTGATACTCTCTGGCGACTCCTCCCCGTAAGACAAGCCACCAATGGTCGTCGCTTCACCCAGACCTTCTATCCCCCCATCTGTCAGAAGCCGGAGCACAACGAGCGTCTGCTGCATCACAGTTTGCCGCGCTAGCTTATGGGCCCTGATCGTTGGTAGGTCGACAAGAATGGACTCGAGGGAAATAATCTTCATGTGGCCACCTTGCGGCGAAAACAATGCAGATGTCCAAGATTGACTTGGTCTGGTATAATACTTTAAAGGTATAGTATGGACTTGAAGCAACTTCGATATTTTAGCGCTGTGTGTGAGGCAAAGAGCTTCGTGCATGCAGCAGAGCGCATCAATATGGCTCAGCCTCCTTTGAGCCGCAGCATCCAAAATCTTGAGCACGAAATCGGCGTAACTTTGATAGACCGTAGTGTACGTCCATTGGAGCTCACCGAAGCAGGACGATTCCTCTACGAGCAAGGGCAACACCTGCTCCAACGCGCAGAAGAAATCAAACATGCCACGCGCGCGCTTGGGAAAACCAAGCGGCAGTTCTTTAATATCGGTTTTGTTGGTTCAACCCTTTACGGGTTTCTTCCAAGTATCATCCGGCGGTTCAAAGCAGATTTCCCAGAAGTGGAAGTTGGCCTTAGTGAAATGCTTTCGCTTCAACAAAAAGAAGCCTTGCTAGCGCACCGAATTGACGTTGGATTCGGACGACTTGAATTGGGCGAGCACCCCGATATTGAACGTCGCACGCTTCTCAATGAACCACTTGTTCTTGCAGTACCCAGAGAACATCACTTACGCAATGCATCGACTGTGTGGTTAGAGCAAGTAGCCAAAGAGCCATTTATTCTCTACCCGAGCAAGCCCCGACCAAGCTTTGCCGATCAGGTGTTAGAATTGTTCAGCAGACACAAGCTGAAACCAAATGTTGTGATTGAAGCCAATGAAATCCAAACAGCACTGGGCCTTGTTGCCGCTGATATTGGCGTGACACTCGTTCCTCAATCCGTCTCACGCCTGCGGCTTGGTGACGTGGTGTTTCTATCGCTTGCTGATTCCGAAATTCTATCCCCTGTTATCATGGGCTTCAGGCGCGACAATCAAACCGAATTGCTGGCGGCAATATTAAATTATGCCAAAGAGGAATTAAGCAAGGCGATCGAAGAAAAGCCTCGCGCCAAGAAGATATCGACGACACGATCAAAAAAGTAGAGGAAAAAATCGCAGTGGGGCTATCGGTGGGCGGCCTTATTGTGCAACCGCGTGGAAGTGATCGATGAAGCGGCGCACATTCTTTGTGTTGAATAACAATAAAATGCGGAATCTTGACCCTGTCGCAACAGTCAGATGTAAAATAGCGAGACATTATTTATGCTGGTATTATTGAAAGCCAGTCTATGAGCTCGATCATGCACCACTTTCCCGCGCGCCACCGTCAGTGCCGTGTTGAAATTCATGGTGGAGGTTTAGCTTGAATTGATACAAAAGCCCAATTGGAAAAACAGTAAAATTGAGTGCACGAAATTGAATTATAAAGCTAAGTCCAAAACAGCGAACTCATCTGAAAACGAGTCTATGGAAGAAAAAACTGCCAAAACACGCAAGTGCGAGCTGAATGAACCGCGCCCAATGAGCCGCACGCTTCCTTATGCTTTGTTGCGTGCAAGAGAGGGCACCATGGCGCTGTTTCGCCCCATGCTTGCTCGCCATGGGTTAAGTGAGCAGTACTGGCGCGTTATCCGGATTCTTCATGAATTTGGCGAGCTTGATATTGGCCAGTTATCGCAGCATTCATTAATCCTCGGGCCCAGCTTGAGCCGCATGGTTAAGACCATGCAATCGCGTAAGCTTATTGTGATTAGCAATGACAAACTTGATCAACGCAGAACGATGCTCAGAAATTCCGCCAAGGCCGAACACCTGATGCATAAAGTTACTGCCGATGCAGCACTGATTTACAATGAAATCGAGCAGGATTTTACACCCGATGATATGGAAAAGCTCTTGGGTTATCTTGAAATTTTGACGAAAAGAAAATCCTCGTAAATCAAGATTTTGGTTCGAGTTTCGATTTTATAAAATCATCGCGTTTTTGTTTTTCGGTTTCAAGTTCAGCTTCATCCCAATACCCGATTAAAATGCCGGCACCAATGTTAAGATCATAGTGCTTGAAAGCTTCGTCATTGGCGGTGATGGCCTGATCTGATACCGTAATTTGCGTGCGTGTTGTTCGGCTCCATTTCGCCAGAGCTTCATAACACTCGGCCTTTACAGAAGCGAAGTTTTGATCCTTACCTAAATCATGCAGTTCATTGGGATCAGTAGCCAAATCATAAAGCATCGGGCGGAAGCCATCGGCGTGGATATATTTCCATTGACCGTCCGTCACCATATAAAGCCTTGCCTCAGGGATTGGCACTGCGAGATTGATGCGGGCCAAATCCATTGAGTAGTCATATTCGCTGATGGCAAATTTCCGCCAGTTTTTAGGGTGTACGCCATGCAGCATCGGCAAAAGCGACTGTCCTTCCAAAATATGCGGTATGGCTTCCCCACCGAAATAATCAACGAAGGTGGGAGCGAGATCTATCATCTCAACAAGTTTATCATTCACATGCCCACGGGTTGCGTCGGCTTTTTCCGAAGGGTCATAAATGATCAGCGGCACGCGCGCCGAGACGTCATGAAATAGATATTTTTCACCCAACCAATGATCGCCCAAATAGTCGCCATGATCTGAGGTAAACACGATCATCGTTTTCTCCATCAGCCCCTGCTCTTGCATAAACGAGAACAGCACACCCAACTGATCATCAATCTGTTTGATCAGTCCCATATAGGCAGGGACAACCCGCTCTCTCACGTCATCCTTGGAGAAAGCTTTTGAAAATCGTTCATCCATGAAAGCTTGATAGAGTTCATGCGGTGCTGACTTTTCACTGGCACTGCGAATTGCTGGAATGAGATCATCCGGCCCGTACATATTGTGATAGGGCGCTGGAACAATATAGGGCCAATGCGGCTTAATGTATGAAAGATGCAAGCACCACGGTTTACCCTCTGCTTTCGCTTCGCTCATAAACTGCATAGCGCGTCTTGTCATGTACGGCGTTTCAGAATGCTCTTCGGGAATGCGAGCGGCTTTATCGGCATGAGCAAGGAGCCATCCATTTAGAATTTCACCGTCTTGGCCTTCGGCAGAATTGGCCCATTGTTCCCACGGATTGTCGCCGTTGAACCCTTGCTCACGCAAATAGCGGTCGTAAGCTGGATCCGGATCATATTTTCCGTCGGGGTGCAGGCCATCATCGCGCTCATAAGGTTCAAAGCCGCATTGTGAAACGTGAACGCCTATAATTGACTGTTTGTCGATACCAAGTCTTTCAAGCCCCTCATCGTCGGCCACCATATGGGTCTTGCCAACCAGTACGTTGCGCACGCCCAGCTTCTTGAGATGGTCGCCCATTGTGGGCTCACCCACGCGCAATGGCACACCATTCTGCGTTGAACCATGGCTGCGCATGTAGCGGCCTGTGTAAGCGCTCATGCGTGATGGCCCGCAGACGGTCGATTGAACATAGGCTTTAGTAAAGCGCACACCATTGGCTGCAAGCGCATCGATATTTGGTGTTTTTAAATGCGGGTGCCCATAGCAACTGAGATAATCAAACCGCAACTGATCACACATAATGAAAAGTACATTTTTGGATTTTGAAGTCATTCTCAAACTTTTCGATAATGCCAAAACAGCCAGCGCTTTTCAAGCCGGACGACCAAGGCGTTGATAATGATGCCCACAAGAGAAATAAATGCAATGCCTGCGAGGCCCGCATCAATTTTGAATGTCTCTTGGCTGCGTTGAAGGTATGTGCCGATGCCATTGGTAGACAGCAACATTTCAGATGTGATGCTCACCAACAATGACGCAGCAATGGCCAAACGCGCGCCCGTGGCAATCATCGGCAGCGAGCTTGGCAAATCAATCAAGCGCATTGTTTCAAACCGTGTCAACTGCAGTGATTTTGCCACGCGGCTCATCATGGGGTGAATGGAATGTGAAGCTTCATAGGTATTCATCAACAAGGGCACGGATGCGGCATAAGCAATGATCACGATTTTTGCGCCATCTCCGGTTCCGGCAAAGAGCATCACCAGTGGAACGATTGCTGGTGGTGGAAGTGTCGATAACATATCAATGATCGGCTCAAAAATGCGGCCCACAATACGCACCCGCCCTAAAAATATGCCAAGCGGAATCATCATAACAACTGCTAGTGCAAATCCGACCGCAGCCCGCATTAATGTGAAACCCAATTGGCTCACGATAACGGAAAAATTATTGGCAATAGCGTAAGCCACTTTTGCAGGTCCGGGAAAGAGCGGCGTTGCATAAATTATGCTCCCCATTTGCCAAGCTAATAATATAGCAGCTGGAACCGCCAAGCTCCAAATATCATTCCAACGGCGTGCGCGCATTATTCTTGACGCTCCATCATGCCCATGTGCCACCCGATAAAATATCGCCGCAAAATATTTACAAGTCCGTTGAGAAACACTCCATTGATTGCCACGACAAACATCAAAGCAAAAACTTCAGGCGTGCGCATGGCAAAGGCTTTCTTGAAAATCATAAAACCAATGCCATCCCTGCCCGCTAACATTTCACTTACAATCACCGCAATAAGGCTGATGGTTGCTGCATACCGAATTCCAGCAAATATTTCCGGCAATGCGGCGGGCAGTTTAATGCGCCATAGCAAATCCCACGTGTTGCATCCCAACATTCGTCCGGTATTGAGCTGCACCGCACCCACCGCATTCAGCGCGGCAACTCCATTCAAATAAGGCGGCCAGACGGTAACAAGGATAATGACGAAGGCATAAAGCTTCAGCCCAAGCCCTAATGAAAACACCGCCATGGGCACAAAGGCCGCAGGAGGAACGGGCTGCAAAATATCAGAAATATAGCGAAATCCCTTGCCAAAAATTGGAAACACGTCGCTGAGAATTGCAAGTCCAATTCCTAAGAATCCTGCGCCGACAAGGCCAATCAATGCTCGCCCGAAAGTCAGACTATCGGCCTTCAGCAGGTCACCGCTTTTGGCCATAGTCCAAAATGCGGCAACGATGCTGGGCACCGAGGGAAAATACTTTTCATTTACAGAGCCTGTGATGAACACCAATTGCCAAACACCAAATACGATTGCAATTGAGATAGGCACACGCAAGCGCTCGAGAATTTGACTCATACCGAGCTAACCTTGGGTGCCTGACGCATGGAGCGGATAAGCGACAAAACCTTGTGGCGCGCGCGGAGAAATTCAGGTTCTTCACGTGTCGTCAATTGATCACGCGGGCGGTCTAATTTTATTTCAATTTCCTCTACAACTTTAGTGGGGCGCGGCCCCAGAACGAGAACACGGTCAGCCATATAAACGGCCTCTTCAACATCATGAGTGACCAACACGCACGTTTGTTTGAACTTTTTTGCAAGTTCCAATAATAAATCCTGCATGTCGGCGCGCGTTTGAGCATCAACTGCTGCCAAAGGTTCATCCAATAAAAGCAGTCTGCTTTGCGAAGCTATGCCGCGCGCGATTGCTACACGCTGTTGCATCCCGCCTGACACTTGCCACGGATAGTGCTTTGCAAATCCCGCTAAACCTACAGCTTCCAGAAGTTCATTTGCCTTTTCACGTTTTTCGGTATCAGACATGGCAACTACGCGCCGCATCCCAAACAAAACATTGTCGAGATTACTTTTCCACGGCAACAATGAGCGGCTGTAATCTTGAAACACAACAGATAAGCCCGGTGGCGTCGAGTGTAGTTGCTTCCCTTCAAATGAAACTTCGCCCTCGCTCACTTCAAGTAGTCCAGAAAGGCACATGAGGAGCGTGGTCTTACCACAACCGGAAGGCCCAACGAGAGAAACGAATTCACCTTCACGAATACTGAGGTTGAGACCGTCAATGATGACCAAGCGATTTGTGCCTGCACCGTAACTTTTGATTACAGACCTAGCTGAGAGGATTTCCGACATGCCAGTTCCTCAAAACAGCGGCCCAGTTATGGGCCGCTCTATTGCGATCAATATTTTAATTCTTCAACGAAGTCTGCGCCATTGAGCGGGCCAGGTTGCATGCCTGTCTTAATCATTGCATCGAGGACACGTTGGACATCTCCAGCGGTGATTGTCATCCCCTCATCGACGATTGGCAAGGTGAAAGACTTTGCATCTTCTGGTTTGAGTTCCATGAACTTCACAGCCGCAGCCTGAAGTGCTGACGGGTCAGCCAAAAGCTCCTTGCGGGCCTTGTCCAGAACCTGGGCTAGCTTTACTGCATCATCATGGTGGGCTTTCAACCAATCTTCCTTGGCGAAAAGTCCATCATTTGCCAAAGGCACCTTTAAGTCGGCAAGCGTACCGGCAGCAAGTTCTACAGCACCAAGTGCAGCATTTCCCATCATCGAAACATGGAATGGATTGATTGTGCACGTTGCATCTATATTGCCTTGTTCCAGTGCGGCTTCCTGCTCAGGAAAAGGCAAAACAATTGGCTGAACATCATCAATTTTAAGACCCACAGTTGCCAAGTGATCGCGCCACGCCAATTCGCAAAGACCACCATTGGCATTGAAGGAAATCTTTTTACCCTTTACTCCTGCGAGATCTTTTACACCCGAGGTTTTTGAAGCAACGAGCCAAGTATATTTCTTATCTGGCTCTGCCTCTTTGCCAAGTTGCAAGAAAATTTTCACCGGAACACCATTAATGTGACCGTTAATTGGCGGCACCAATGCGGCGTAGCCAATATCAGCCTCATCGGAGGCAACCGCAGCAACAACGGCAGGTCCGCCCTGCACAGGGATGAATTCAGGCTCCAAATTTGCGTCTTTGAAATAGCCTTTATCATTTGCATAAAGAGCCGGAAGCATCGAGTCTGCTTGAAGATAGGCAATTTTGATTTTAACTGCATCTGCCTGTGCAGCGGCAGTCCAGCCACATGCAGCAATGGAAAGCATCGCCGCAGACACGCAAGCTTTTAGAATATTTCGTTTGGTCATCGTCATAATTTGATCCTCCCTATGTGTTCCAATTAATATAACATGTTATATATTTTTCATGTCTTGTCAATCCAAGCGGGCAAGATTGGAGGTGCACAAAATTGATGTTTAAAGTCGACAAATTTATTTGACCATTAAAAGTCTAAATTGCAGTGAACCCATTATCCACAAACAAATGCGTGCCTGTGATAAACTGTGACTCGTTGCTGGCCAAATAAAGTGCAGCTCTGGCCACATCTTCAGCTTCACCGATGCGGCCTTGTGCGGCTGCGATGGCCGCGTCTGAAACATCGACACCCAAAGCTTGCAATTCTTTAACTTCGCGCAATCCATGCGGGGTTTTTATGAAGCCGGGACAGACAGCATTACAGCGAATATTGCGATCCCGAAATTCCACGGCAATGGCGCGGGCAAACATATGGGTGGCGCCCTTGGTGGTGCAGTAGAGCACTTCCATGGGTGTTGCCGCGACTGCCGAAATTGATGACGTACAAACAATCGAACCGCCACCGGCCTCAATCATTTGTGGCAGAACAGCTTTTGTCATGAGATACATGCTCTTCACATTCACGGCATGAAGCCAATCCCATTCTTGCTCTGTGGTGTCGAGGAATGGTTTAATCACTATGGTACCTGCGTGGTTGAACAAGACAGTGACAGGGCCAAAAGCCAATTGAGTTTTTTCGACCGCCGCTCCCACTTGATCAGCAATCGAAACATCAGCCTCAATTGCGATGGCGATGCCTCCTGCTTTGGTTATTTCGTCTGCCGTTAGTTTTGCCGCTTCTATGTTGCGATCAACAATCGCAACTTTTGCGCCCTCTGCCGCAAAAAGTCTTGATGCAGCCCCACCCATGCCGGTGGCGCCTCCTGAAATAAGAGCAATTTTTCCTGACAAGCGATTCGTCATGTGGTGGCCCTTTTTAATTTGGGAGGTTGTGATTTTAAGAAGCCTATGACGAAGTCACTGCTGAGCACAATGGGTATTAGTATGTTGCAGAGCGTAAATTGATAAAGTCATGTTCCCCAAAAGAATGGTCACCCTTGTCAAGCCCCCAACAAATGGCTCAATGTCGTTCATCTAACTATGAGGTTTCAGCCATGGATAATACGGCTACTTTGATAGATCTAAAACTCCTTGGCGCAGGGCCTCCCAGGGGAATTGTTGTGCCAAAAACGGAGTGGGACAGAGCACCGTGGAACCGGTGGTCGTTCCAGCATATTCGAGAAGTTTTACCCACTGCAGAAGTGTGGCGTGGTGATGGGCCGGTGCGTCAGTTTGAACGACATGAGAAAAACTACGATGCCCTGCAGGTGAAAAATATTACGGGTGAACTTACAACTTTGTCGCAAGTATTAGACGAGACATTTACCGACGGATTTATTGTCTTGCATGGCGGAAAAATTCTCTACGAACGCTATTTCGGTGGCATGACGCCGCGCACGCTGCATCTGTCACAATCGGTCGCGAAATCTGTGGTCGGTATTACAGCGGGAATTTTGATCAGTCGGGATTTGTTAAATCCAAATCAACTTGTGAGTTATTACTTGCCGGAACTGGAAGCAACCGCATGGAAGGGTGCCACCCTGCAGCAGGTTTTGGATATGACGACGGGTGCTGGATTCAATGAAGATTATACTGATCCCCATTCTGATATCGGGCAACTTGATGTGGCATCAGGTTGGAAGCCAATTCCGCCTGATACCGACCCAAAATTCGCATGGCCTTCTCATGTTTGGGAATTAATCTTAAAACTGAATCAGAATACTCGGCCGCATGGCGCCGCGTTTGAATATCGCTCAATTGAAACTGATGTGTTGGCGTTTTGTATGGAGCGCGTGACGGGCAAACGTCTTGCACAAATTGTCTCAGAAGAGCTGTGGCAAAAACTTGGAGCAGAAGAAAGCGCAAGTTTTGCAATTGATCCTGCTGGCTATTCCATTGCCGATGGCGGCTTCAACGCGACGCTGCGCGACTATGCACGCTTTGGGCAAATGATTTTGTCGGGCGGCGAAGGCATTGTAGCTAAATCTTGGATTGATGAAACACGAAAGGCAAATCATGCGAAATTTGGCCCTCCCTATTCAATTGTTTTGCCAGACGGTGGCTACCACAATCAGTTCTGGGTCGAAGATCAAAAAAGTAGCAATTTGATGTGTCGCGGCGTTTTTGGGCAATTGATCTATATTGATTTTGAACACGAGATGGTTGTGGTGAAACTTTCAAGTTGGCCAGAATTTGTCAACCCAAAAAAGATGATTGCTACATTAGGAGCTATTCGGACAATTGCGGCGGAACTAGGGTGAGCCACTTTTGTAAAGCTGCGGTAACGGCTTCGGGCTGCTCCAACGTTGAAATATGACCGCAATTTTTGATCAAGCGGAAAGTGCTGTGTGTCAGGTATTGGGCCATCTGATTATGTCGGTCAGGAGGGCATAGACTATCTTCGTCGCCACATAGGATAAGCGATGGGCCGGAATAATTTTGGAGCGCTAGCGTCTGATCAGTTCGATCACGAAGCGCAATTGATTGAGTGATGAAGATTTCATCGCCCAAGCTCATGGCCATATCAATCAATAAATTTAGGAGGACTTGATTGTTCCTGTGGGATTTTGCCAGATAGTTTGGTTTCATTTCTTCCGTAATCACGGAGCGCAGTTTGCCGTCCTGCACATCTGAAATTTGACGATTGCGAATAGCAATTCGTGTCAGAGAATCGGCATTATGGTTGGTGTCAAGAAGTGCGAGTCTGCGCACACGATGAGGGGCGAGGCCCACGAGGTTCATCGCCACTATGCCGCCCATAGAGAGGCCCAATAGATTGAAACGAGGAGAATTTATCTCGTCTAAAATTCTCAGTGCCATGCCTTCAATTGATTCTGGCGCACTTAATTTCGGAGTAATAATTTCGTAGTCTTTTTCGAGAACAGAAATTTGTGGCGCGAATAGCCTTTCGTCACACATCATGCCGGGCAGCATGACGAGTGTTTCTTTCAACATTTCAAGGACTGCGCCCAGAGGCTAAATCAGCACCGCCGCGAAGTGTCTTAAGTTTCGCAAAACATATATCCGGATCAACGGCGCCAAAGCCCGCGAATGTTCCAAAGCCGCAATCAGAACCGGCCATGACGCGATCTTTGCCCACGATTGCAATAAATTTTTCCAGCCGTTGCGCCACTAATTCAGGATGCTCAACAAAGTTCGTAGTCGTATCTACAACGCCCGGCACCAGAATGCGGTCATCCGGAATGTCTTGGCTGCGATCTCTAAATGTTGTCCATTCATGGCCATGACGCGGGTTCGAAGTCTCGAACAGCATATATCGCGCCTTTACCTTCATAAAGGTGTTCAACACTTTGGCCATTTCAATATCACACACATGCGGCCCTTCATAATTGCCCCAGCAAATATGCACCCGTACTTTGTCCTGCGGAATTCCTGTAAGCGCATGATTGAGAGCTTCCACATGCATATCTGCCACTTTCACAAACTCATCATCCGTCAGTTCTGTGAATAACATGTGGCGCGACAAGGCCAGATCCGGACAATCCACTTGCAAATCAAGGCCAGCGTCTGTGATGGTTTTATATTCTTCGCGCATGGCATCTGCGAGTGCTGCCAAATATTGTTCCCGCGTTGCGTAATGTGCGTTTTGTAAGAACAACGAAATCACGCCGGGCGACGCTGCATTCATGAAGCCGCGCTCGGCTCCATGTTTTTTCATCGCTGATTTCAAATTAGCAATATCTTTTTGCAGTTCGGCTTGACCGCGCGATTTCACTTCGCCTGTGCACATGGGTCGCGCGTAAGTCGGCGTGCCGCCCGAACTTGAAATGCGGTTCATAAAACTTGGGAATAATTTGAGATCGGCGGGAGCGTTGCGCGGACTGTCACCGGAAAATCCGGTGTAGCGATCTTTCACATAAGTGGCATAGGATATTTTTGATGTCTCGCCATCCGAGACAATTGAAACACCAGCCTCCACTTGTTTGCGCACGGTGGTGTCAACTGCTGCGGCCATTGCGCGATCAAAGGCATTCTGATCAAAAGTTTCACCGCGCTCTCTGGCAAACAAAAAATCGACAACGCCTTGCGTGCGCGGCAATGAACCCACATGGGTGACAGAAATTTTTGACATGCGTAAATCCTCAGTTTGGTTTCCAGGTTGGTCCTGCGGGATCGTCCGTATTGCGAATGCGATACAGCGAAGCCTCACCGGTCATGGAGGGAAACAGGCGATGCGAAATATTGGGTGGCACGGCGCATGTATCGCCGGGTGCTAGAACCTTTTCGTGACCGCTCCATTGCAGCTTCCAATAACCGCGCACCACCATCAGAACTTCATGACGGGGCGTGGAATAGGCAGTCTCAGGAATTGAACCTCGGGTGATGAGATCAATTTCAAAACCCGGCTTGTCACGCAACATCGCGTCGGGACCAATTACTTTGCAAGGCGCATGAGCGGCCAAGGCCATCATATCCCAATAACGCCCCACATGCCCGCGCACCATCGCCGAGACGGGAACTTCTGGAAACACTTTTAATTCTTCATCGTTGAGCAGTGGCATGGGCGAGATGCTATCAGGCAATTTCTGACCTTTTTTACTGTCGTAGAGTTTGCCGTTAGCACCCAGAATAAGCCCATAACTCTTGGCGTTCTCAATCACTTGCGGCGCCCAGATCACGCCACCCCCTGCATCATTGCCGCCAAGAACAGCCATAATCATCCCATAATCGGTGCCGATATTTTCAAAGGCGCGAAAAATTCCAGTGGGAAGATTAATGATATCCCCCTCCTCCAAAACAACTTCACCAGCCTTGCCCCAGCGGCCCCAAAAAAACCGCCAACGGCCGCTGCGTACAAAAAACACTTCGGCTGTACGGTGCGAATGCAATGAGTTTCTGCATTTGGGCGGCTGGCCCGCGGCACCAATGTTAAAGCCCGGTGTTTCCTGAATATGTACATGTTGATCCGACGCTTCAGAAACACCACCGCCAATAATGGTGAAATTCTCCTTCTGGTCAGATCCCGGCGTATGCGCATCGATAAAAGCAGTTTTGCAAGGTCGCAAATCGCCATAGCGAACAATGCGGGCTTCCATCTGGTCTGGTGTCATTTGATTTCTCCCATCTAGTCGGCAGTCCACCCGCCATCAATCATCAAGGCCGAGCCCGTAATCATGGCAGATGCATCGCTCGCCAAAAATACTGCAGCCCCCATCACGTCCTCCACTTCACCCACACGCGGCAATTTTATTTTGGATTTAATCCAAGCCAGCCGATCAGGATTGGCAAAACTGGACTCAGACATCGGCGTGCGAATGAAGGTCGGGCAAATGGTGTTCACGCGAATAGAATTTTGTCCCCATTCTATTGCCATTGCCTTGGTCATGCCTTCAACAGCATGTTTGGAAGCAGAATATACTGCGCGATCCACGCCACCGACATGCCCCATCTGCGACGAAATTGTGATGATTGAGCCGCCTCTGTTACCTTCCATCATTTTGCGCGCCGCTTCCCGCGCCGAAAAATGGGCAGCTTTCCAGTTGATCGCCATCACCGCGTCGAAATCGGATTCGGAAGTATCAAGAGCTGATGAATGGCGCGCAAAGCCTGCTGAATTCACATAGATTTCTAATCTCTGCAAACCAGATAATGCGTGAGTAACGGCCTTCAAATCCGTGATATCAAGTTGAAACGCCTCGGCGGAATATCCTTCGGCTGCAATGGCGCTCACAGCCAGTTCAAGCTGCTCTTGTTTGCGGGCAGCACAAATCACATGGGCACCCGCTTCGGCCAAAGCAACAGCACAGCCCAATCCAATTCCCGATGAAGCACCAGCCACGAGTGCAATGCGACCATCCAATCTAAAGGAAGGTGTGTGTGGCAATTTCATTTTGCTGCCTCACCATAAGGCACATTTTGTTTGCCATAGCGGCGTAAGCGGACATTGGCCTGTTCAGCGTGACCGACAAATCCTTCAAGCATACAAAGTCTAGAACAATGTTCACCAATTAAAGTCGATGCTTCATCTGTCAACACGCGTTGATAGGTGTGGGTCTTGATAAATTTTCCGACCCACAGCCCACCTGTATACCGCCCTGCACGTTTGGTAGGCAGCGTGTGATTGGTGCCAATCACTTTATCTCCATAAGCCACATTGGTGCGCGGGCCTAAAAATAATGCGCCATAGTTGGTCATGTTTTGTAAAAACCAATTATCGCGAATTGTCATCACCTGCACATGCTCATAAGCCTTGGCGTTGGCGTGTTCCAACATCTCGTCATAACTGTCACACAAGATCACTTCGCCATAGTCAGCCCATGCAACACGGGCTATTCCCGCTGTCGGTAAGATGGTAAGAATGCGCTCAATCTCGGATATCGTTTCACGTGCAAGTTTTTCAGAATTGGTGATCAGAGCGGCTGGCGAAGTGGGGCCATGTTCAGCTTGGCCCAGCAAATCAGTGGCGCACAGTTCAGCGTCAACAGTATCATCGGCGATCAGTAAAGTTTCCGTAGGACCAGCAAATAAATCAATTCCTACGCGGCCATAAAGCTGTCGCTTGGCTTCTGCAACAAAGGCATTGCCGGGGCCAACAATCATGTCCACTGGCGCAATAGAAGCCGTGCCGAGCGCCATGGCTCCCACAGCTTGAATTCCGCCCAAGCAATATATTTCATCAGCCCCTGCCAAATGCATGGCAGAAACAATAGCCGGGTGCGGCTTGCCGCCCATGGGGGGCGCGGATGCAATCACGCGCTTCACGCCTGCAACTTTTGCGGTGACCACACTCATATGAGCAGACGCCACCATTGGGTATTTGCCGCCTGGCACATAACAGCCCACTGAGTTCACAGGAATATTGCGGTGACCGAGAATGACGCCCGGTAAAGTTTCAACTTCCATGTCACGTAATGTTGCTTTTTGATGTTGTGCAAAATTTCGCACTTGAGTTTGAGCGAAGCGAATATCTTCCAAATCACGCCTCGAGACTTGTGAAAGCGCCAATTCAATTTCAGCGTCATTCAGACGAAATGATGCGGGCGCATAATTATCAAACTGCTGCGACAATTCCTTTACGGCCGCATCACCACGCGCAGAAATATCAGCGAGAATAGATTCAACTTTGGTTTGGACTCCCGCATTATCTACTTCACGTAGAGCATTTGATTTTGCAGTTTTCAAATGGCGGATCATGAACCAACAATCCTTTGACCAGTCTGGCTGTCAAACAAGTGGCAGTTTTTGGAATTCAATCGAATGGCGATGGATTGACCAATTTCGGCTCTAAAATTCTTCGGCGCACGCACCGTTGCAAATCCACCGCCAGCACGAATTGTCACCATCGTTACGTCGCCTAAAAGTTCCACACTGTAGGCCGGGCCACTGATTTCGTGTTTGCCATCGTGAGACACCTCTGCGTCTTCGGCGCGGTAACCCAATGTCACAGGCCCCGATTGCTTGGAACTGAGGCCAGAAATTGCAACATTCTCACAGCGGAACTTGCCGCCTGAAATTTCGCCTTTCATCAAGTTCATTGCTGGCGAACCGATGAAACCTGCGACAAATGTATTTGCTGGTCTATCATAGATATCCGATGGCGTTCCGAGCTGTTGAATTTCACCTTTGCTCATCACCACCACGCGGTCCGCAAGTGTCATGGCTTCAACTTGATCATGGGTGACGTAGATTGTTGTAATTTTTAGTTCGTGATGCAGATTTTTCAGTTGCGCTCTGGTCGATATCCGAAGTTTCGCATCAAGGTTCGATAATGGCTCATCCATCAAGAAAACCGAAGGCTTGCGCACAATTGCACGCGCCAAAGCCACACGTTGTCGTTGGCCGCCCGATAACTCCTTAGGTCGACGCTCGAGGAGGTCGCCAAGTTCAACCATATCCGCCGCTTTTAAAACGTTGGTGCGCTGGTTGGGGGGGTCTATTTTTCGGACTCGCAACGGAAAGCGAATGTTTTCATAAACAGAAAGATTGGGATAGAGGCCGTAATTTTGAAAAACCATCGCAATATCGCGATCTTTGGGTTCTAGCTTATTCACCACACGATCGCCGATCAGAATTTCACCTTCGGTTGGATCTTCAAGCCCTGCAATCATTCGCATTGTCGTGGTTTTGCCACACCCGGAAGGCCCAAGGAAAACCATGAACTCATGATCAGCAATTTTCAAGCTGATGTTCTCAACGCCAGTGAGCTTCCCCCAGCGCTTTGAAACATTTCTGAGTTCAATAGTAGCCATGTGCACTCAACCTCATTTTTGGCAGCGATTGAAAATCTTGATAAAGTTCTGGCACGTTTTGAATACGTATGCAAGAAATTGGTGATTTTAAAATTTATTTTGGTAGCCGCGCGGATTGCCTTATGATCAATTCGGCTGGCAATACAGCGGCACGCCTGCTCACGGTTTCGCGCTGGATTTGCTCCATCAGTATTTTGATGGTGGCATCGATCATCAGCGCGGACGGTTGGCGCACTGTGGTGAGGTTATATCCGCCCCAGCCCGCTTCCGGAACATCGTCGTAACCCACAACTGAAATGTCTTGTGGAACGCGCAACTTCAATTCATTGCGCAAAACATCCATCACCGCAAAAGCCATATGGTCATTGGCCACAAAAATAGCATCGGGTTTGATTTTGTCGGCAAACAACTGGCGCGCAGCGGCTGCGGCGCCTTCGAACGAATAATTGCCCACTGCTCGCGCCCAGACTGTTTGGCCACTCTCCGCGAGGCCGCGATAGAAGCCAGCCTCGCGATCACGATTGGTTGACGAGTCTTCGCTGCCTGCGATGAAAGCAATGCGCTTGTGACCGCCCTTCACCAAGAACTGAGCAAGAAGCCGACCACCTTCAATATTATCAGAGGTTACGCTGCTCGCGGGCGAAGAAGGCACGTAGCGGTTGAACAACACGACCGGAATTCCGGTTTGCGCGCATTCACGCGCCAGAGTGGATGAAAGAGCCGCCGAAGCCATGACAATGCCTTCAACTTGATAGCCCATCATTTGCTGCACAACTTCATCTTGGTTCCCCGTATCAGTCATAAACAGCAAAACGTGGAAGCCCCGGTCTTGAAGTGCACGCGACAATTGTTCAATCACGATGGGGTAAAACTGGTTATCCAGATAGGCCACTAGCACGGCGATGAGCCGTGACCTGCCGCTGATCATGGCCCGTGCGATCACATTCGGGCGATAGCCTAACTTGCGTGCCGCTTTCAAAACTTTGGCACGCGTATCGGCGGATACACTGGCATCGGTGCTGAAGGAACGACTGACCGCTGACTGTGACACGTCAGCAAGCCTAGCAACGTCACCTGATGTCACTTTTGCTTTTTTCATCGCCCCGTCCTGTCACAACCAAATTTCATCCGGTATGCAGCACGATCTGCTTCCAAATTGCAATCTCGTCATACAGCACATATTCGCGCCGTAAACCCCATGGGCCAAACTCAGCGTGGCTGATGCCCATAATATGGACTTTGGCACCCGTGGGTACACCAAAACTACCCCAGCCATCATGGGTGCCTGTGAGTGACCAGCGCAAAGCTGCGCGGGGTGAAAAGCCAGGGTCTTCGCGGCCAATCTGGTGATGAACTTCAAATTTGGCTGACGGGAACGCAGCCCTCAATCCAAGCCAGAATTGATCGGCGGGAGGGCGACCGTGTGCATTAACACCGCCGGGCAATCGCAAATGACAGGCCCGGTCATATTCTGTTTCAACAGCAGCAATATCTGCGGCCATGATGCGCATCATCAAATCTGTATAGCGCTGGCCAACCGGGTGATCATTTCCGCGACTTAAATATTCGCCTTTTACATCTTGCTCAAGCGTGAATGGCTTGCGACATTTCTCGGGTCCGCCTTCACCCATGATCACGTCACGCGCATATTGTTTTGGGTCAAGCCCCAGTTGGCGCACATAGGCTGCATTGTCATGCACAACCCATTCATCATAAATGATATTATTCTTACAGGCACAGTCTGCGATGCAGTGTTGCCACAAAATTTTTCCGGTCGGTTTGCCCAATGGGCCATCCTGAGTATGGGGAAAAAATGTGTATGATCGGTGTGAAGATAAAAATCCATCATCTTCGTTCCCAGACCAAATGACATCTTCTCCCAAAATTTGAATACCAGGAGCCGCAGCCAGTGCGCCTAGAGTTTCTGCGATCACGTTTTTAGCACCCACAACAATGCCATCACCTGAACGCTTTGGCATATTTTTTCCATAATAGCCGAGCAAAGTATGTATATTGCGATCTTCCCAAATTTCTTTGGTAATGCCCAAAATGTAATCAGGCAGATCTTTCCAGCGTTTGTCAAAACCTTTCATTGCAATCCTCGCTTTTACTTATGGAAAATGTTGCCATGCCTTGATTACGTATGCAAAGTTTAGCCTTCATCAGTGTCACTTGCAAACCATTTCGATTTATGTTTATGTTCTTGCATACGAATGCAACAATGCATCAAAGTCGTTCAAACTGCAAATACTATCGTGACCCAAACGACGCAGAATTTATCGATAACAAACGGAGGAACGTTTATGAAATTACATTTTAAGTCATTGCTTTTTGTAAGTGCGCTTGGCCTCGCTCTTACTGGTGTTGCCCAAGCTGATTGCGGAATTAAATCTGGATCGGTGCGAATTCTGTCGAATGATTTTGAAGCTCTCAAAATAATTGCCACGGCCGCAGAAGAATGCGCCAGCGCCACAGTAAAAGTGACAAAGAATCAGACAGCAGAACACAAAAATCTTCAGGTTCCGGCATTGACGTCGAACCCCGCGGAATATACCGTTGCAATGGTGGCAAATAACTCAGTTGTCCCCCTCCTCAGCGGTGGACTTATTCGCCCGCTTGATGATCTTGTTGCAAAATATGGCCAAGACTTGGAGCTAAACCAGCTGATTAAAATCGACGGCAAGGTCATGGCCATTGCTTTTATGGCGAATTCACAACATCTTTTCTATCGTAAGGATTTACTCGACAAAGCAGGCATTGCAGCACCAAAGTCATATGAAGATGTGCTGGCCGCTGCAAAGATTTTGCAGGAAAAAGGTGGAGTGAAATATCCACTTGGTGCAGCCGACAAGGCAGGCTGGGATCTCGCAGCAGAGTTCGTGAATATGTATCTAGGCTATGGCGGTGAATTTTTTGAGCATGGGTCAGCTAAACTGGCCATCAACAATGAAAAAGGCAAAGCCACACTTGGCACGATGCTGGCATTGACCAAGTTCATGAGCCCTGACTATTTGACCTATGGCGCTGATGAATTGAACAAGGATTTTCAATCAGGCAAAATTGCAATTATCAACAATTGGGGATCGTTGGCTGGTGCAGCGGTCGATGCGAAAGTTGCAACTGTCGAAGTGGTTTCTAACACTGTCTTCGCAGGAGCCCCAACAGTTGGTGGCGGAACAACACCTGCAGCAGCTTTGTGGTGGGATGGTTTCAGCATCGCAAAAAATATCTCGGATGAAGATGCCGAGGCCTCGTTCCAGGCCATGATGCATGGCACAGCACCCGACATCGCAGCAAAAAATCCAACCGCTGCGACATGGTTGATCAAGGGTTATAAGCCCGGGCCAACAGCTGTGGGCGTTATTGAAACGGCCTCTGGCGGAGCTAAACCTTATCCGATGGTGCCTTACATGGGACTGTTGCACACCGCTCTCAGCACAGGACTTGCAGACTTTATTAAAGGTTCGCAGGATGCCGACAAAGCCATGGCTGGTGTGGAAGCCGCCTATAATGCAGCTGCTAAAGAAGGTGGTTTTCTACAATAATTATTAAAGCTTCGGCGGCTGATGACCTATTTCTTCAGCCGCCGAAAATTTATCAGGCACCATTACAGGGGAAGCAAAGCGTGCCACATCGGACTTTTCTCGCCTTCATTCTCCCATCGATAATTGCGATGTTGCTTTTCATTGCTACCCCTATTGTGTCGTTCGCGGTCCAATCGCTTTATATTGCCCATGACAAAATTTTAGTCACTAGCGAGACCTGCCAACCGCTCGGCGGCTGTGTCAAAGAAACCCGTGTCGACTCAGACGCCACAGAAGAAATTAGGCGAGAACACCCGCTGGGAAAGTTCAACGGCTTTGGCATATATGCCGATCATAATCATTTGGCCTTTGCGGATATCAGCACGATCGTTTCCACGAATACGGGCCTCTCGGATGCTGCATCGCGCATTTATGATTTACCATTTTATCGTGCATTAGTATTTACGCTCATTTACGCATTGACAGTTACGCCACTCGCCATGGCAATGGGTTTCGTGATTGCACTTGCCGTAAATGCTGTGCCAAAATTTGTAAAAGGCCCGGTCATTTTCTTCTCGCTTTTGCCGATGGTGGTAACACCTCTCATTGGCTCGCTGGTGGTCTATTGGATGATCAACGCCGACGGCATTTTAGGTGCCGCAATTCAACACCTGACGGGTAACCCCGAACTTTCACTAAAAGCATCACGCTCAATGACGTGGATCACATTGATTTGCTACGGCATTTGGACCAACGCACCTTTCTCATTTATCGTTTTCTATGCGGGCTTGCAGACTGTACCTTCGGACACAATGGAGTCTGCAATGATTGATGGTGCAAGCCGCTTGCAACGGATTCGCTTTGTGGTTCTACCGACGTTGATGCCCTTGGCGGTTTTCGTCACACTGGTTCAACTGATGGATAATTTTCGCGTTCTCGAACCCATCATCGGCTTCAACGCTGCGGCTAATGCAACATCACTCAGCTACAGTATTTATATCGCACTCAATAATCAAAGTGCTCAGATGTTCAGCTCTGCTGCTGCAACTTCAGTGCTGATGATTACGGGCGTAATCATGTTGCTCACTCCTGTCTTGATGCGCACTGCGCGCGAATTCGGATTCCGCACATGAGTTCCATCGCCAATCGCCGCCCTGTGTGGCTTGCAATCATGTCAACAGTATTTGTTTTGCTCTGGTTGGTGCTGGCAGCATTTCCTTATATCTGGACTGTCTGGGGTTCTCTCAAAGTTGAAGCCGATTTTTTCTCGCGCGAAACTTGGCAGAACGCAATTTTCGGCGTGAAGACAGTTCAACAAACCGGATCAGCCTTCACGGGCGACGGCTATTACGGCGCCTGGATTAAGAGTGAGTTTTGGCGTTCCGTTATTAACACAGCTATTGTTGCCACATGCGTCACCACTATCTCTCTGACGCTTGGGACACTCGGAGCTTATGCTCTTTCGCGCAGTGCCCACCGCTATAAATTCTACATCCTGATCGTGGCACTGGTGTTTCGCGCCATGCCCGATATTACTTTGGTTTCGGGCTATCTTTTGCCGTTTTTCCAATTGAACATTTGGGGGTATTTGCCGACTACCATCATCGTCTTAGTCGCTCTCAATCAGCCATTCACGCTATGGATGCTTTATTCGTTCTTCGTAAACATTCCAAAAGAGCTTGATGAAAGTGCTTTGGTCGATGGCTGCTCACGGTTTCAGGCTTTTCGTTTGGCTGTCATGCCAGTGATGTGGCCGGGTGTCGTCACCACCGGCCTATTCAGCTTCCTGTTGGGCTACAATGACTTTGCGGTCACCTCGATGTTGCTGACGCAAGAAAACCAAACCATGATTCCAAAAATTTCAAGCTTCCTCTTTAAAATCCAGTCGGAAGGCCATGTGATGTATGCCGTGGCAGCTGTGGTTTCGGCCACCGCACCGCTTTTCGTTCTTATCATGTTTTTTCAGCGTCAACTTGTGGCAGGTTTGACGGCTGGTGCAGTGAAAGGTTAATCCATGAGTGACATTGATAAGATAACTCACATCGTTCCGCACAAAGACCCTGTGTTGCAAGTGGAGCGCTGCGACTTCGTAGACTTGGCACCGCAGGGTCGTTCGCGTGTACAATCACTCGATGGGTTTGATGACATCTACACTGACATTGTTGACTACATCGTTCGCTGCACCCACCGCATTTGGGATGAACGAAACATCGGTCTGATTTACTCGCACTACACCCACAACTGCGTGATCTATGGCACAATGGGCACCATGTATAACCGCGAAGACATTGTGCAAGATACAATCCAGCGCATTGTAACATTACCAGAGCGGCGCGGCATGGCCACGCATGTGATTTGGAATGGCGATGATGTAAACGGATTTTACACATCGCATCTGGTCACAGGTTCCGGCCGCCACAGTCAATCCGGCCAATATGGTGAAGCCACGGGGCGAAGTTTCACGACGCGCACGATTGCTGATTGCATGGTCCTCAAAAATCGCATTTACCGCGAATGGATCGTGTCGGACACCATCATGCTGTTTCGTCAACTCGGACTTGACCCCAATGCCTATGCCGAAACTGTCGCAAAATCGCGCCATGAAAAAGGCCTGACGACACTCGACATTGGCGAGAACCGCAGGCTGCTGGGGCAATATCCACCTGAGTCAGAGGCCGATGTTTCCATTGCCAATACTGAACTGGAAACAGAAACTTTGCGCTGGCTGCATGAAGCTTTCAACAAGCGCATGTTCGGCGTGATGAAGGATGTTTATGCCCCCACTGTTCAATATCACGGCCCCCTGCTCCGCGAAATTACAGGGGCTGCCGGGGTGTTGCACCAATATCTCGGTTTGATCGGATCAATTCCCGACGCGGGATTTATGCCGCAGCATATTTGCTCTGTTGCGTGCGAAGAAGGCGGCACCAAAGTAGCAGTGCGATGGGTGATGGAAGGTCATCATCTTGGCTATGGTATTTTGAAATCTCTCGGCGCGCCAACTGGCAAGCGCCTGCAAGTGATGGGCATTTCACATTTTCATTACAAGAATGGCAAGATTGTCGATGAATGGACGCTCTATGATGAGCTGTCCTTGCTCATGCAATTAAAGCAGGCGCAAATGGAAGGCGCTCCATAATTTTTTTACACTCCCGTTCAGACGTTAAAAGGATACTCTTACGTGACTTCAACAGCACCTTCACCGCTTGCAAATGTTCGTTTCGTCAAAGCGCCTGAGCGCAATCAAACAGAAGATAATAGTTCTGTGTCTGCACTCGTGAGCGCAATTTTGTCAGATGTGCGCAAACGTGGAGATAGTGCCGTCCGCGATTATTCTGAACGGTTTGACAAATCATCATTGGACAGTTTTGAGGTGACTGCCAAAGATCGATTGGATGCCATAAATGCCCTTGATCCTCAGACTCGAAAAGACACCGAATTTGCAATTGATAACGTGAAAGCATTTGCCAAAGCGCAGCTCGCAACAATCCTGCCCCTCGAAATTGAAACACTGCCCGGCGTGCATCTTGGCCACCGTGTTATTCCCATTGAACGCGTGGGATGCTATGTTCCGGGTGGCCGCTATCCCCTATTGTCAGCACCCGTCATGACAATTGTTCCGGCCAAAGTCGCAGGTGTCGATGAAGTGATCGCCTGCCTTCCGCCCAATGCACACCCGGCAATGATTGCAGGCTGTCATCTTTCTGGTGCAGATCGGATATTCCGAATAGGTGGGGCACAAGCCATTGCCGCAATGGCGTTTGGAACTGAGACTGTTCCAGCAGTCACAAAAATTGTTGGCCCCGGCAATGCTTTCGTAAACGAAGCCAAACGCCAAGTATTCGGGCCCGTGGGCATTGATCAATTGGCCGGACCATCAGAAATATTCATTCTGGCAGATGCAACGGGCGATGCCGAAATGATTGCAACCGATTTACTGGCCCAAGCCGAACATGATGTTCGCACCCGCGTCGGCCTCATTACCACCGACGTCAAACTTGCGGAAGACACGTTGAAAGAAGTCACCCGCCAACTTGAAAATCTTTCAACGGCAAATGTTGCTGCTCAGGCTTGGAAAGACTATGGCGAGATCACGGTTTGTGCCGATGAAGCAACGATGATCAAATATTCAGATTTTATCGCCGCAGAACATCTGCAAATTCACACTGTTGACGCTCACGCCACTGCCGCAAAGGTTCGTAACTACGGGTCTTTGTTTATTGGCCAACTCGCAAGTGTGGTTTATTCTGATAAATGCTGCGGCACCAATCACACGTTGCCGACCATGGGAGCTGGAAAATACACGGGCGGCCTTTGGGTGGGTGCCTATGTCAAAATCGCCACGCATCAATGGTTAGATGAGCGCGGCGTTAAATCGTTAGCCCCACCAGCCACTCGCCAAAGCGCCAGCGAAGGGCTTGAAGGCCATCGCCGCGCTGCACAACTGCGACTTGACCGTATGCAAACTGTTTAACCAGTGTGGAATGTTTAGCCGCTATCTGCTCGCGCTTTCGGTAGTCGACAGAAAAAAATCCAGACTGTGCTGAAGGTCTGTAAGTATTCTCAGGGCACCAACAAATGTATCGTGCCTTGTATATGCACTGGGTGCGACAATGGTGGAAATATGAGCGGCTCGTGCTGCAGCCAACCCAACAGACGAGTCTTCGAATGCTATCGCCTCTGTGGCCTCGATTTTTAAGCGCGCCAGACATAGATTGTAAGCCTCTGGATTTGGCTTTTTGCTGGTAACATCTTCGCCGCACACAATGACTTCAAAAACACTTTCAAAATCACTGGGAAAACATGCGGATAAAAGTGCCGTGACATTTGACCTGCTGGTGGTGGTGGCAATGCCAAGTTTCAAGCCGCGTGATTTCACCTCGCGAATGAGATGTTCTACTCCGGGTCGAAGGGCCAACGCTCCTGCTGCAATTGCAGTCGCATAATGCGAATTTTTTGCGCGGTGCATATTCTGCACGGCTTCTGCCTGAAATGACGTTAAACTTATTTCAGTTGCGTAGCGCATCATGCGCTCTTTGCCGCCCGTCGTTATAAGCAGTTTGCCGTAAGTAAGTTGGTCCCAGTGCCAATTCAAACCGAATTGCGCGAAGGTTATATTGAAGCTTTGGCGATGCAGCTCTTCGGTTTCAGCCAAGGTGCCATCGACATCGAAAATCAGGGCTTTGATCAAGACATTAAAACCGGCCAAAGATTTTGAAAATTAGAAACGGTTTTCCAAGCGCC
>JANOXS010000073.1:0-5607 GCA_031418535.1 Hyphomicrobiales bacterium
GCCGTCGTGGTTGCCCGCTCGTCAGAGCAATCCGCACAGCCTCTCGCTTAAACTCATCATTGTGTACCTTTGCCATAACCGTTCTCCTTGATGGCTAATGTTTCTCATCAAGGACGCGGAATCAAACCGTGGCAAGTCCAAATAGCCACAACATCTCGAGAGCCCGTCGCCGCACTTCCGAGTCATTTGAATTATTATTTCAGCTTTGTACCATCCATGAAATGAAGTATTTTCTCCGAAATCTCGTTGTGCATTTCAGATCTTTTTCTTTCACCAGTCTCTGTGCAAATCGGATCATCGCCACCAAACATCAATGCGACCCATCCGAAAAACCTGCATTCACCTAAAAATGTAAAGTGGTTGGCATCACGGATAGTCGCGTACGTTGCATTAGGCATGGATGAGGCCAGCACATGGGCATCAATGCCAAGCGGTAAAGACGTTGGATCACCGAGATTGACGAAAAGAACCTGCATGTTCATGGTATTGAGGCTAATTGGAACGTAGGCTTGAGCAATTGCAGGATCGATTGCTATGATTCTTGTAATACGACTGTCTGCATAAGACGCTTCAAATTTCGAAGCGTCAATCGTGTGAAGATCGACATGACCCTTGATGTAATCATTGCCGCGATCATACCAAATGCAGTCCTCTTGTTTTTTATTTCTGTCACAATAATCGGCAAATTTAATTGAATCGATGCGCGCGCCTCCCAGAGCCAGAGCCGTGTAACCACCCATCGAAAACCCCATGGCAGTCACATCGCTCATATCGAGTACAGCTTGAAACGTGCCTGAAGTCGATAAAGTATCGAGAAGTGCCGTCATGTCCTGCGGACGCTGCCAAGCCAATATATTCGTCTCGGGCCGTGAATCATGTGATGTGGAGCCTGGGTGATTTGGAGACGCAACAATGTATCCAGCCTTAACGAGTGTAGCAGAAATCCAACCCAGATTTGCCGCATTGCCTCCAGCACCGTGAGACAACAAGATTAGAGGGTAGCGTCCTGCTTCCAAAGTTGCATCACGCTGAGCAGGTTCGCCAGCGAAAACGGCATCTTTACCAACTGACTCTGCAACACCATCGGATTTCACTGGGTACCACACCAAAGCGTTGATTGGCTGAGAGCGAAAAGGTGAAGTAAATGTGATGCTTGTCACACCAACTTCGCCAGCAATACTTGCTCCAATTCCAGACCAAAGGGAAGTCAGCACGGCTGCACATGAGAACAAGTGTGAATTAAGTGAACATTTCATTGCGGTTACCTCGTTAATTTTGCAAAGTAAGAAATGCCCCTAATGTTGGTGGTTTGCGTCCTCAATCATGATTTAGGACGTCCTAAACTACGATTTGATACAAAAGAAAGAAATGCCCAAGTTATCAATTCCATTGATTGTCTTTTTTGTGATGCTGTTGCTGGCAATGCGTACGGCAAGCCAAACAAGGGCGCAAAAAAATTTACGACCATTTTTGGCACTCATGTTGATTGCCGCAGCGCAGGCATTGCTCGTCAGCTTGCGCTGGGACTTTGGATACACTGAGCTACGCCCGCTTCAAATTATAATCTCTTGTATCATTCCGGCGCTTGCATGGATGTGCTTCCGGAGTCTTGTAGGTGACTATCCAAACTCTCCAAAATATGGAGATTTGGTAAATCTGTTTTCAGCCGCACTGGCCGGACTCGCAATTCGATTTATGCCAGATGCAATCGATTTAATTGTGATCGCCACGTCCTTTATCTACGGAGCTCTGTGTCTCAGACTATTTGTCAGGGGGCAGAATGAACTCACAAATGTTGGATTTAACAACACGTTAGATGTGCGGCGCGCTCTGGGTCTCGTTACCTTCGGGCTATTCGGTTCGGGGCTGGTTGATCTCTTTGTCGTTCTGGATTTTATAGTCGGTGGCGGGCATGCACCGCTCCTTATCGGCACCGGCAATCTTGTTTGGCTTGCACTGATAGGTATTAGCGCAGCAATAACGACGCGCTCTTTGCCGGACGAAAATGACGACGACTCTGAACCTCGGAAACAGGAAAATTCACTGGAAGAGGATCAGAAAATATTAGCAATTGTTGACGCCAAACTTGTCGGTGATCAAATGTACAAGGACCCCAATCTCACGCTGGGTAAATTAGCGAGGCGCGTGGGCATTCCCTCCAGACAGATTTCAATTGCGATAAATCGCTTGCACGATCAAAATGTTTCGCAATATGTCAATGGACTGCGCATCAAAGAAGCTTGTCGCTTGCTGACGGAAACCAATAGTTCGGTGACAAATATCATCTATGATTCAGGCTTCCAAACAAAGTCAAATTTCAATCGCGAGTTTTTGCGACAGACAGGAACGACGCCAAGACAGTGGCGAAAGCCGTGAAACGGTAAAAGCTTTTTTTGGTACGCTATTACCTAATACGATGAGAGTGGCACGCCCAAAGCAATGCCACTTTATTCGGACGTCAGCTATCGCGTTGGTTTGAACAGGCCGACCTCAATTTTCCATTTGTCAACGACATAACATCGCCCCGTTCGGAATAGGCCTTCGGCGGAAACTGGAAATAAGGAGGAAGCCACTCCACCTTATGTTCGCGGCCATTGGTACAATGCAGAAAATCTTTGATGATACCCTTTTGCACCTTAGTGCTTTCGCCATAGTTACCATCGGAAACAGCCGGTGACGCAATATCCGAAAACATGGCTTGAACCATGTCCTTGTCGCCCAAAAGGTCAAAAATGGCGCGACTCAATAACTATTCTATCGGGCTCCCATTAGACCTTAGATCGTTTCACAATTTACCTTTCAAGTTGCGCCCAAGTCGCTTGCATATCTTGTCGTGTCATTTTTTCGAAGCGGAGCCAAAATAGCAATCGCAAAAAAATCCCACTCACGAACATCGTATCATCACAGCGAATCTTACCACCGGGTAGCGGCTCGTATCGGATCTCTTTTTCAATCGTGCCGATCAGCATCTTGTTTTTGAGCGCCCATGCCTTTTTCTCTTCCACTTTGGTAAGCGTCCACCGCGCAGCAGGGCCGCCTCTGGGCTTTGACGTGCCAGTTGTGCCAACCACAAAAGGACCGTGAAGTTCTGCGGCCTCCTCATGGGGGTCCCATGTCGGCCACGCGTTGACATCGGTGACGATGCGCCAAAGCGTGTCAATGTCGCCGGTGATCACGCGTTCTTCGTGAATTTTCAGGCGGGCGCGACCGACGCTTACGTCCGCGACCGTTGCGTTGCTTAGTTCTACTCCAACACTCATGTTCAACTCCTTTTTCTGGTCATAGGTAAAAAATTCAGCGCGAATATTGCTATCCGTTGACCGAAGTACAGACTGCGCGAACAGCAGCGTCGATCGCGCGTTCAAGACGTTCAGGTGTATTGGCAACCAAGCCTGCTATGCGTAGCCCCAAGATCAAAGTGAATAACAAACTTGCCAAAGCGTGCGCATCGATGTCACGGCGGAACTCGCCATCGGCCTGGCCGTTTTCGACCAATTGCACGAAGGCGGACTCGGTCCGATCAAACATCTCTCCGACGATGCGCGCCGCTCTCACGTCCGATGTCGCCAATTCGGCCGCCGTGTTGACGGCCATGCATCCTTTTCGTACGGGTCCTTCGAGATCGAACTCGATGAGGGTTTGCAAGGCTTTCCTTAAGCGATCTTTCGCGGGTCCGGGTTGTTTCAAGAACTGAACGAGGGCGTCCGCCTGCGCTTGTCGATATCTCAGCAAGCACAATTCGAAGATATTATGCTTGCTCTTGAAATGATTATAGAAACTACCTTTTCCAATCCCAACAGCATCGAGCAAATCCTGCGGTGTCGTTCCCGCATAACCTTTTTGCCAAAACACCTCCATGGCTCTGCCAATTGCAACGTCCGGATTGAACTCGTAGGGTCTAGCCATACTTAGCTGATAATAATTCTGTACCTATGAGTCAACAATTATTTGGCCGTCGCAACCTCCGGACGGCCCGCGTTCTGCCGATGTACTTCCCTTTTGGGTCAATCTCATCGGTTCAGACATGCGCTATATATGGCTGAGTAGGGATCAAAAGCGGAAATTCAAACTGATTCGCCACTGATAAAAATCCACATTTGCATTCAAGCTTGGCAAAAAGAGCAGACCCAAAGGCCTGCTCCTAAGTTGGGAGTGATGGAACAAATTTACGATGCGAACAGGTCTGCTGCCGTGTTCCAATTGTCAACAGCACCAATTCTACCGCATTCCGTATAATTCTTAGGTGGAAACTGGAAGTAAGTCGGAAGCCAATCCATTTTAAGTTCGCGGCCATTCGTCCCGTGCAGGAAGTCCTTGATGATGCCCTTCTGCACTTTGGTTGTCTCACCCTTGTTGCCATCGGCAACAGCAGGTGACGCAATGTCTTTCAGCATGGCTTGAACTACGTCTTTGCCGCCCAAGAGAGCAAAGAAAGTCTCATCGGGACGCCAGTCATTGAGTGTTGCACTGGTTGTCATAGCAACAGCTTCCGCTGTTGCGGTGCCAGAAGTCAAGTTTTCAGCCATAGCCAAAGCCAGTAGCCGCATCACGTCCTCTTCCGGCAGTTTGAGAAGGCGGGCAAAGAGGTGGGCTAAGCTGTAATCGTCGCCATTGGGTCTCACCAATTCGCAGCGGTGTTCTTCAAATCCGCAAAGAACCAACAACTCTTTGCGCCGTGCTTCGAAGGCCGTGGTTGCAGGATTTGCGGCAACAGATGCGCCAATTTCCGGCTTTGCCGCCTTCATTGGTTCGGGCTTCACGCTCCATAGACTAGAGCCGACAATCATGTGCGCCAGCACAAGACGAAGCGCAATTTGCGGATGGTTCAAGAGTTCAAGGCGGGTAGCGGCAAGCCTGTGCAGTTCGACATAATTCTGCATCGGTTTGGTGAGTTCTGGCTTTGCAGACGTGGTTTGTGGGTTTGCTGTTCCCGTGGTTTTCGCTTCCGCCTTGCGGACTTCGGCGCGTGTAAGATAACCTTCATGGGCTTCGACTTCGCCGCGATCTGAAACGGAGATAAACACCGCACCACCTTTCTTCTTGGCGGTCTTCTCGTAATCCCATTCGTTAAACCTTTGGTCCTGTTCCATGACTTCAACACAAGACCAGCCACTGGCTTCAAAGCTGGCTTTGAGGGCTGCAATGGCTTGGTTTTGTAGTGACCAAAACGTGTCAGGATTGGCGAAGTAACTTTCTTCGCCAAATAAGTCTGAGACGATCTCACCCTTGTAGTTTGCGATGTCAAAGATGGCATTGGTGGTGGAGATTTGTGAACCGCCCAACAACCAACGTTTGAGATTGCTTCCCTTTGGTGCATGTTGTTCTGGGTCTTCAAATAGCAGAAGCCAATCCTTTTGTTGCTGCTTTGAGGCAAGAGTTAAAGCCCGCAAGGTCTCGCCATCGATCTCCTCGGCACGGTAAGCCGTTCTGATCTTGGGCGACAGATTGGCAATGGCCAAGCGGCGCTTCACCATGATCTCGGTCACGCCAAAGGTATTGGCAATCTCCTCAATTGTGCGGCCTTCTTTTAACAGGCGTTGGAAAGCTTCAAACTGGTCCATGTCATCCATGGGAAGACGTTGAATGTTTTCAATAAGCGAGGCTTCA
>JANOXS010000074.1:0-5127 GCA_031418535.1 Hyphomicrobiales bacterium
GTGTGAATGAGACCACGGTCTCGCTCAGGGACAGCTCCCTAAAGAATCGATTATAGGCCCTGGGAAAAATGGTTCCTGCACCTGCCCAGCAGCACCGCCGAGCATGTATGTAGGGATGAATGCGAGAGATGGCAAGGTGATTGGATATTTAGTGAAATGATGCTGCAGTGCCGCTGCCACATGCACTGCCACCAAAGCCAAGACAAGCTTGCCGCTCCATTTGTGAATCACGTGCCAGTTGATTCCGAAGTCTGGCAGAAGTGGGATTTTAAAACCGAACCAACTCGCAGGTCTCATCTCAAGAGAGCGTCGCACATGTGGTGTATATGCAAACCATCCCGTTAACGGTATTAAGAACATGGCTCCATAGAGTAAACTACATGTCAGTTTCCATTCTTTTTCAACCAATCATTCATAAAAGTGATTTCACTTTCTTGTGCGCGAACAATCTCCTTTGAGAGATTGAGGAGTGCGGGGTCTTTGACAAACTGTTGCGCAATTTTAGCCATATCAATAGCACCCTGATGATGGGGGATCATGCCTTTAACAAAATCAACATCGGCATCCCCTGAATAAGGTGCTGTCATGTTCTTCATCATCATCGCCATGGCCTGCTCATTGGCTTTGGATGAGTCTGGAACAACTGGAAGTGTTGCTTGATTTGCTTTTGCCAGCCAATCTTTCATGAAAACAATCTCGCCGTCCTGGGCTTTGACAACACCCTCTGCAAGCGTTTTAATCTCTGGGTCTTTGCCATACTGTAACACCACCTTTGCCATATCAATGGCTGCTTGATGGTGTGGTATCATGCCTTGCACAAAATCGAGGTCTGGTTTGCCCGTCATTGGTGTCATCATGGTCTTCATCATAGTAGCCATCGCTGTGGCATAACCCTTGGAGGAATCCGAGGTCGTAGCAGGTGTCATGGCAGAATGATCCATTCCTGCTATGCCATCCGGCCCAGTTTGGGAGAGCTGAGTATATGCCAAACCTCCAATCAAGACGACGAGAGCGGCTGCAATGTATTTTGAGTTTTTATTCATTGTGTACTTCCAAATTGAGATTATGAATTGTTTGAGTGTGGAGCTGGAATTTATTTATTGCTCCGCGCCAAAATTTCGATGATTTCAGAAATTTTCTGGCGCTGGTCTTGTTTGTTACCACTGGAAATGGCGTGCTCGACGCAGTGGCTCACGTGATCTCTTAGAATTTCCTCTTCAGCTCGGCGCAAAGCCGCGCGCACTGCCGAAATCTGCGTGACAATATCGATGCAATAACGGCCATCTTCGACCATGCGAGATAGGCCGCCGACTTGGCCTTCAATCCTTTTGAACCGCTTGAGAACGGCTTCCTTTGCGTCAATTTTCATTCTTGATAAATACCTATAGGGGGTATAGGTGTCAAGGAACTTGTTTGTGAGTTGTGCGTTTATCAAAAGCGGATGGAGAAACGGCAGATGGAACATAAATTCGAATTAGTATCACGTAGCGAAAAGCCGCCTGCTGCGGGTCATGTGATCGATCCGGTTTGCGGGATGACCGTTGACCCGCAAACCGCAAAACATAAGGCTGACCACAAGGGGCAGACTTATTATTTTTGCTCGGCTGGTTGCAAAACCAAGTTTCAAGCCAATCCACCTAAATATCTGGAGGCTGGCGACAAGACTGCAGAACCCGTGGTCTCTGGTGCTATCTACACTTGCCCCATGCATCCGCAAATTCAACAGGTGGGGCCGGGTACTTGCCCGATTTGTGGCATGGCTTTGGAACCTATGACCGTTACTGCAGATAGCGGCCCCAACCACGAACTTATGGATATGACGCGCCGATTCTGGGTGGGTCTTGCGCTGACCATTCCGATTTTTGTTCTGGAAATGGGGGGGCATGTGACTGGTCTCACCATGCTGCTTGGCCAGCAGCTTTCGAATTGGATTCAATTTGTGTTGGCAACACCTGTTGTTCTTTGGGCGGGCTGGCCATTTTTTGTGCGCGGCTGGCAATCGCTGCAAACCCGCAACCTGAATATGTTCACCCTGATTGCCATGGGAACAGGTGTGTCTTGGATTTACAGTATTGTTGCAACTCTGGTGCCTCAAATTTTTCCCACCGCCTTTCATGAAATGGATGGGGCAGTGGCGGTTTATTTTGAAGCGGCTGCCGTCATTACTGTTCTTGTGCTGTTAGGGCAGGTGCTTGAGCTTCGTGCCCGTGATCAAACATCTGGCGCAATTAAAGCCTTGCTTGGGTTAACGCCAAAAACCGCACGGCGGATTGGTGCCGAAGGTGACGAACAGGAAGTGGCCCTTGAACTTATTACACTGGGCGATCTTTTGCGTGTGCGGCCAGGAGAGAAAGTTCCTGTTGATGGTGAGATTACCGAGGGCCGTTCTGCGCTGGATGAATCGATGGTCACAGGCGAGTCGATGCCGGTTACCAAAGAGGTCGGTGAAAAGGTGATTGGTGGCACCATAAACGCCAGCGGCAGCTTTGTGATGCGGGCGGAAAAAATTGGCAGTGAAACTATGCTGGCTCGCATTGTGCAAATGGTTTCTAACGCCCAACGCAGCCGCGCTCCCATTCAGCGCATGGCCGATAGAGTTTCGGGTTGGTTCGTGCCTGCAGTCATCGCTTGTGCCGTTGTGGCGTTTGCTGCTTGGTCAATCTGGGGGCCTGAGCCACGTTATGCATTTGGCTTGGTTGCCGCAGTGGCAGTTCTGATCATCGCGTGTCCCTGTGCATTGGGATTGGCGACACCTATGTCGATTATGGTGGGGGTTGGGCGCGGTGCGCAGGCAGGCGTGCTCATCCGCGATGCTGAAGCCTTAGAACGCATGGAAAAAGTCGATACCATCGTCATTGATAAAACTGGAACCCTCACAGAAGGCAAGCCTTCGGTTACAACTATCATCGCGGCTGAAGGCCAAGATGAAAATGAACTTTTGCGTTTCACAGCGGCGGTGGAACAAGCCAGTGAACATCCTCTTGCAGCGGCAATCGTCAAAGCTGCTATGGAACGAAAGCTGGAAATTCCGAAAGTCATGGGTTTTGATTCACCGTCTGGCAAAGGGGCCATTGGCATGGTGGAACGCAAACGCATTGTGATCGGCAATGCCAAATTTATGGCAGAACTGAAAATCGCAACGACAAGTCTTGAGGCAAAAGCCGATCACATGCGCGGCGATGGAGCCACTGCTATCTTTGTTGCCATCAATGGCAAGATTGCGGGTGTCATTGGAATTGCTGACGCTGTTAAACCCACAACAGCAAAAGCGCTGCAAGCGTTGCGTGCTGCTGGCATTCGCATTGTGATGTTGACGGGCGATAACCGCACCACCGCTGAAGCAATTGCCAAGAAACTCGGCATTACCGAAGTGGAAGCCGATGTGTTACCAGACATGAAAGCAGATGTTGTGACCAAGCTCAAATCTCAGGGCCTCATCGTTGCAATGGCGGGTGATGGCGTGAATGATGCGCCAGCTCTTGCCGCCGCTGATGTTGGCATTGCCATGGGAACAGGAACTGATGTTGCGATGGAAAGTGCTGGGGTCACGCTGCTCAAAGGAGACTTGATGGGCATCGTAAAAGCCAGAACCTTGTCAAAAGCTGTGATGGGCAACATTCGCCAGAATCTGTTCTTCGCGTTTATCTATAATGCTGCAGGTGTTCCGATTGCTGCGGGAGCACTTTATCCCGTATTCGGAATTTTACTATCGCCGATGATTGCGGCTGGGGCCATGGCGCTGAGTTCGGTGAGCGTGATCGGAAATGCGCTTCGCTTGCGCAATTCAGTACCTGGAGATTAGCCACTCAAATATCTAGATCGATAAGTCTCACGTCCCAAATTGGCTTTAACTTGCGGTCTTCATCTCAATGCGAATGCCGTGAAGTGTTGTCGGGGATGCATTGAGAACGCGGCCAGCGGGTTGTGGTGCCATGTGAACGACAAGGCATCCCTTGTGATCCCACGTCTCCAGCGCTTTGATAACATCGCGATTGGGAGGAAGCTGTTTGCCATCTGGGGTAATGTCGTAAATTGGTGGTTGGATCTGATCGAAAACAAAAACTGAAGGCCATCGGTGATGATGCACTGGCTCTTCATCTTGAGGAGCCAGTGTTACCTCGAGAACACGCAGGTTCTCATTTTCGAACAATACTTTATGATGGTTCGGGGCAGCAATGACTGCATCCAAATTTGGGTTCCACGTTGATGGGTCGGACTCAATAACACTTTGCTTGATTGTCATGGCGTTTTCCTCCGTCGATAAGAAAGTTTTTTCTAGCCTCCCAATCAGGCCTTAAATATCAGGATTAGCTTTTTCGAGGTCTTTAATCGCTTGCAACACTGATTCCATATACGGATTGATTGAGCGGGTTTCACGCAGCACTTTCAGTGCATCAAGGTTTTTGCCTTGGGCGCGCAAAATCATGGCTTTGCCAGCCAGCGCGCCAAAATGCCGGGGCTCCAATTCCAGCACATGTTCAATATCAATCAGCGAGGCATCATTGCGGCCTTGCATGAAATAAAGGGTGGCGCGCTTATTCCAGCCTTCGGCAAAGTTTGGATAGGATTCAACGAGCTGAATTAAAGTTTTTTCAGATGCGTCATATTCATGGGCGTTCATGGCAGAAACGGCTTGGCGCAGCAGAAGTTCGGCCGTTGGGCTGTCATTGCTGGCCCAGAGCGACCAAATATCCTGCTCAATTTTAGTGTGTTGAGTGGCAGCACTGGCTTGGTGCAAATTGCCAAACAGCTTATCCAGCTCCAATTCGCGGGTCTTGTTGGCGTCCACAGCCAATGTAGAGCCGCTCAGAGCAAGTAACAAACCGATGGTCGCAATTATCCGCATGACTTAACACTATCATAGTCACTGCGATAAAAAAACAAGAACCGCGCAAAGATTGCTCTTTGCACGGCACACATTTTCGTGAAAATTCGAATTAGCCCTGACGGGCCTTAAAACGAGGATTCGTTTTGTTGATGATATAAACGCGGCCTTTGCGACGAATAAGCTTGTTGTCGCGGTGGCGTTTCATCAACGCTTTCAATGAGTTACGAACTTTCATAGTATTCACCTAGTAACGAGGTAAGAAGTTACCTCTTGATTTCGAGCCGGACCATAGTCATGGC
>JANOXS010000075.1:0-22745 GCA_031418535.1 Hyphomicrobiales bacterium
AAATCTACCCCCCCCCCATTGTGGGGAGGGATAGGTTGGGGGTCGGGAGGTGTTCTTTTTTGGAAAATATTGGGATTGGCCGTAGCGACCCCCACCCTAACCCTCCCCACAAGGGGGAGGGAATTTCTCTGACAATATTGAATTCAGCCAGATGCATCGCCCTACTCCGCCGCGTGGCGCACTGCGCCGTCTTTGTCTGAACGATAGGTGTAGGCGTCGATGCGGGCTTCGATCACGGGGCGGAAATGCGTGATCAGGCCTTGCACGGGCCAGGCTGCAGCGTCGCCCAAAGCACAAATGGTGTGGCCTTCGATTTGCTTGGTCACATCCAACAGCATATCAATTTCACGTTTCTTGGCGCGGCCTTCCACCATGCGGTTAAGCACACGCATCATCCAGCCAGTACCTTCGCGGCAGGGGGTGCATTGGCCGCAGGATTCATGTTTGTAGAATGCAGCAAGCCTTGCAATGGCGCGAATGAGATCCGTTGATTTATCCATCACGATCACCGCCGCCGTGCCGAGGCCGGAGCGGAGCTTTGAAAGTGAATCAAAATCCATAGGCGTGTCGATGATTTGCTCAGCAGGCACCATGCGCACTGATGAGCCCCCGGGAATGACCGCCAGCAAATTATCCCACCCACCGCGAACACCGCCAGCGTGTTTGTCGATCAACTCGCGGAAGGTGACGCCCAAAGCTTCTTCAACATTGCACGGCGTGTTCACATGACCAGAAATGCAGAACAGTTTGGTGCCCACATTGTTGGGGTTGCCAATCGAATTAAACCACGTGGCACCCCGGCGCAAAATGGTTCCGGCAACGGCAATGGATTCAACATTGTTCACAGTCGTCGGCGCACCATATAAACCCACATTCGCAGGGAATGGCGGCTTCATGCGCGGCTGGCCTTTTTTTCCTTCCAAGCTTTCGAGCATGGCGGTTTCTTCGCCGCAAATATATGCGCCTGCGCCATGTGCTAAATAAATATCGCAATCCCAACCATGGATATTATTTTTGCCAATGAGTTTTGCTTCATAGGCTTGGTCGATGGCGGCTTGCAGGTGTTCACGCTCGCGAATATATTCGCCGCGCACATAAATATAAGCCGTATTGCAGGCCATGCCCATGCAGGCAATCAGGCAACCTTCCACTAACAAATGCGGATCATGGCGCATGATCTCGCGGTCTTTGCAGGTGCCAGGTTCGGATTCATCGGCGTTCACAACCAAGTAATGCGGGCGCTCACCCACCACCTTGGGCATAAAGCTCCATTTGAGGCCCGTCGGAAAGCCAGCGCCACCACGGCCACGAAGGCCAGAGGCTTTAATCTCGTTCACAATCCAATCGCGGCCCTTGTCGATGAACGACTTGGTATCAAGCCACGCGCCACGTTGTTTAGCACCCTCTAGGCCCCAATCATGCAGGCCATAGAGGTTGGTGAAAATGCGGTCTTTGTCAGCGAGCATTGTTTACTTTCTCCCCGGCTTATCGCCGACGGAATTTTCAGGTCGCCAGCCTTTAGCCAGCTTCTTTGATTGCTTCACCCATTCATCACGCGCGATGCGGCCACGGAAGCCTTTGAGCAATGCATCTACGTGTTTGATATCAGCCGCAGACCATGAGGCGACTTGATCGAAATGCCACACGCCTACTTTGTTCAGCAGCTTTTCAAAGGCCGGGCCAACGCCCCAGATGAGTTTGAGATCATCGGCTTTGCCGCGTGGCTTCTTGAGAAGTTCTGGAGCAGCGGCTTTGACTGGTGCAACTTTCTTCGCTGGCGCTATTTCAATTTTCGCAACGCGTGAAATCACTGGCGCATTCACAGGCGCTGCCACGGGTGCAGCTGCTGGGGCAACAGCTGGTGCAGCGGCAGGAGCAGCAGGAGGCGCTTCCACACGTTTGAAGGTGCGTTGTTTGTTGTAAAGCGTTTTATCGAGAAGTGTTGTGGCCCCGCCCACAGGCATGGACATTTTGCGATCAATCTGCGGGCCGGGCGTGGTTTTGCGGCCCGCTTGCCAATCATCAATGAGGCCGCTTAAAGTTTCGGGCGTCAAATCTTCGTAAGTGTCTTTCCACACTTGCACCATGGGCGCGTTTACGCAGGCACCCAAGCATTCCACTTCTTCCCACGACAAGCTGCCATCGGCATTTAAATGATGCGGCTCAGGATGAATTTTCTTGCGGCACAGGGCCAGCAATTCTTCCGAGCCACGCAACATGCAAGGTGTGGTGCCACACACTTGAATATGAGCTTTCTTTCCGACCGGAGACAGCTGGAACATGGTGTAGAATGTGGCCACTTCATACACACGGATGAACGCCATGTTCAGCATGGTGCCAACATATTCCATAGCCGGACGAGACAGCCAACCTTCATTCTGCTCCTGTGCCCGCCACAATAAAGCAATGACAGCTGAAGCTTGTTTGCCAGTGGGATAAGTCGCAATGGTCTTCTTCGCCCATGACAAGTTTTCCACGTTGAAGGAAAATGGCGCGGTTGGTTGAACGGGATCTAAACGACGAACAGACATTAACGATCAACCTCACCAAACACGATATCAAGTGAACCTAACACAGCAGACACGTCCGCCAATTGATGACCACGGCACATGAAATCCATGGCTTGCAGATGGGCGAAACCAGGTGCACGGAGTTTGCAACGATAAGGCTTGTTGCTGCCATCGCTCACCAAGTAAACGCCGAACTCACCCTTGGGCGCTTCCACAGCGGCATAGACTTCGCCTGCCGGCACTTTGTAGCCTTCAGTGTAAAGTTTGAAATGGTGGATGAGGGCTTCCATCGAACGCTTCATGGCATCGCGCTTGGGTGGCACAACTTTTCCATCGGTGGATGCAATTGGCCCCTGCCCGGCTGGGCTGGAGAGCATCTCAACGCATTGCTTCATGATCTTGATCGACTCGCGCATTTCCTGCACGCGGATTAAATAGCGATCATAGTTGTCGCCATTCTTGCCGATTGGAATATCGAAATTCATTTCTGAGTAGCATTCATAGGGTTGGCTTTTGCGCAAATCCCATGCGGCACCGGAACCGCGCACCATGACGCCAGAGAAGCCCCACTTGAAGCAATCTTCGAGCGACACAACGCCGATATCCACATTACGCTGCTTGAAAATGCGATTTTCGGTGAGCAGTGTTTCCACGTCATCAAGTTTAGCCGGATGCACATCGCAGAAGTGGCCAATATCGTCGATCAGTTTTTGCGGTAAATCTTGATGCACGCCACCGGGGCGCACATAAGCGGCGTGCATACGGCTGCCGCTTGCGCGTTCATAAAAACCTAGAAGTTTTTCACGTTCTTCAAAGCCCCAGAGAATTGGGGTCAACGCGCCAACGTCTAAGGCTTGCGTGAGCACATTCATTTGGTGCGACATGACGCGACCGATTTCGGAGAAGAGAATTCGGATGAGCTGGCTGCGCTTAGGCACTGTAATGCCTAGCAATTTTTCAACTGCCAACGCGTAAGCGTGTTCTTGATTCATCGGCGCCACATAGTCGAGGCGGTCGAAATAGGGCACAGCTTGCAGATAGGTTTTTTGCTCGATCAGCTTTTCAGTGCCGCGATGCAAAAGCCCAATATGCGGATCGACACGGGTGACGATTTCACCATCGAGTTCAAGGATCAGACGCAAAACGCCATGCGCCGCAGGGTGTTGCGGGCCGAAGTTGATGGAGAAATTTCTAACTGTGGCTTCAGACATTATTGCTTGGCCTTTTCATCACCGGGCAGCACATATTCAGTGCCCTCCCACGGTGACAGGTAATCAAATTGGCGCATTTCTTGGATGAGCTTCACAGGCTCATAGACCACGCGCTTGGCTTCATCGTCGTAGCGCACTTCAACATGGCCCGTGACGGGGAAATCTTTGCGCAAAGGATGGCCTGAGAAACCATAGTCTGTGAGGATGCGGCGCAAATCAGGGTGCCCTGAAAACAGGATGCCGTAGAGATCAAAAGCTTCCCGCTCAAACCAATTGGCAGCCGGGAACACTTCGATTGCAGAAGGCACTGCGCCCTTCTCATCGGCTTGCACTTTCACGCGCACGCGCTGATTTTTGTAGGGACTGAGCAAATGGTAAACCACGTCGAAGCGCTTTTCGCGTTCAGGATAATCTGCACCGCAAATATCAATGAAACACACAAAGCGGCATTCTGCGTCGTCACGCAGAAAACTCAGCACTTCAACTATGTTTGCGGCTTCCACGTGCAGCGAGAGTTCGCCAAACGCCACTTCAGCCGTTGCAGTAATTTTGCCCGAGATATATGCGCCGAGTTCAGTTGGTGTCATGGTGTCAGCGCTCAATCGTGCCAGTGCGGCGAATTTTCTTTTGCAGCATCAAGATGCCGTAAAGCAAGGCTTCTGCTGTGGGTGGGCAGCCTGGAATATAAATATCAACCGGAACAATCCGGTCACAGCCACGCACTACAGAATAGCTATAGTGATAGTAGCCGCCGCCATTGGCGCAAGAACCCATCGAAATCACGTAACGTGGCTCTGGCATTTGGTCGTAAACTTTACGCAATGCTGGGGCCATTTTGTTAGTCAACGTTCCAGCTACAATCATCACATCTGATTGGCGGGGTGAGGCGCGCGGCGCAAAACCGAATCGCTCCACATCATACCGCGGCATCGATGTGTGCATCATTTCCACGGCGCAACAGGCCAATCCAAATGTCATCCACATCAAGGAACCTGTGCGGGCCCAGTTGATTAGATCATCGGTGGAGGTGACGAGAAAACCTTTGTCAGCCAGTTCCGCATTGATATCGGTGAAATAGGCGCGGGTGTCGGCTTTGGCCGCTTCGATCAATCCCATTCCAAAGCTCCTTTGCGCCACTCATAAACAAAGCCTACGGTAAGCACGGCGAGAAATACCATCATCGACCAGAAACCAAAAAGCCCAATCTTTCCAAGGCTGATGGCCCACGGAAACAGGAATGCCACTTCCAAATCGAAGATAATGAACAGAATAGAAACCAAATAAAAGCGCACATCGAATTTCATGCGGGCATCATCAAAGGCATTAAAGCCGCACTCATAGGCAGAAAGCTTTTCTGGGTCAGGATTTTTATAGGCGAGAAGAATCGGGGTGACCATGAGAAGAAGCGCAATAATTGTCGCAATTCCCATAAAAATGACGATTGGTAGATAATTCAGCAATAAGTCTTGCATAGCCAATTCTTGGTGCCCCGCACTCTAATTTCTGCCGCGTGTTTAGGGCAGCCAAGACCGTTTCGCAAGACTTTCAAGAAAGTTCTTGGCAGTTGGAATCCGCGTCAAATCAGCCGTAGAGCTGAAAGAGTGGCAGCGACTTCCGTGCCTCCACTCGAAGCATAAAAACAAAAAGCCACCCGAAGGTGGCTTTGTTGATTTAACATAATTACCAATTAAACAAGTGGCGCGAAAGACGGGGCTCGAACCCGCGACCTCCGCCGTGACAGGGCGGCGCTCTAACCAACTGAGCTACTTCCGCAACTTGCTTGTGGGCGCTGGATAGATGAGGCCATTGGCCCTGTCAAGCACCTGTGCACAGCAAAACTTGCGGATGACACAACGATTCAGACTTCACCTTGTGGTTAAGTTGCCCGATCAAAATATCGTGGCCTACGTTGGTGCCCACCGTTGAATAGAACTCGGTAAATCGCCTTGCTCAACACCATAATTGAAGTAGCCGGGAAGAAATTATGAAGGGAGTGATATTTTCTCTAATCTGTAGCGAGGCGAATAAAAGGAGACTACTTCCCCTCCTCCACCAATGGTGGGGTTAAATCTAGGATTAGTTTTTGTAAGCCAAGATGGCCGGTTTGCCCGGTTTTGTCGTAAATGGCTGAGATTTGGCTGCGGATGGTGGCGATGGAAACCCCGCGCTGCAGGGCAATTTCAGGCGCGGCAACGCCACTTGCGGCCTGGGCAGCAACGTGTTTTTCGGCTTGGGTTAAACCAAACAAGGCGGCAATGGCATCAATGGTGGGCAGTGCATCGCTTCTGGGGGTGGCCACAAAAATGGCTGCCGCCGCGCGGCTGTGAAACTGCTGCTTTTCCAAGCGACGGCCCAACGGCAGCACATGGGCAATGGCTGGAAACTGGGTTTTATAAAGCGGCACCCCAATGCCAGAGCCTGCAAGGGACACCTCTTCGCGCTCCCCCATCGCCACTGCGTTTTGGATGGAGGCGTGGGCCAGTTCATTTTTCACGGTGATTTTTTTAGATTCTGTGGTGAACAGAGATCCTTCGCGCAGATAGTTTTCAGCGATGGGATTGGCGAAGAGCAGGTTCATATCAGCATCCACCACCAACACAGCCATATTGAATTTTTCCACCACTTCGCGGAACATATTGCTTTCACGGGCTTGGGTTTCAAACAAATCGCCGATGGTGACGGCCCGGCGAATGTGCGGGGCCAACAAGGCCAATGTGTCATATTCCGAAGTTTTATAATGCGAACGTGAAGCTGAGGCCGCCATGCCCAAGGTGGCTACGCGGTTGGTCTGGTTCATCAGTGAAATCCCAACGCCATCACTCATGCCTGTGGGCACAGCATAGTTTTTTACAAAATCACTGTTCTGGAACACCGCCAAACCGTCCGGCCCCATCAGATTGCACAATTGCAGCAAGCCAGTTGGATGATCTAATTCCATTTTATGCATGATTTTGAAAAATGGATTTTGTTCAACATGCGCGGTTAGAAGCTGAGATTTTTCAGGGTCGCCGGCCACAGCGGCCATGCGGGTTTTTTGCAGGCGCGGGTTGCTGACGCTCAGCCACACCACATCGCTTTCAAATTGGTTTGCGATGTTGTGGAGAGCTTGCTTCCAGCTGGCGGGAGCTGCAATGCAATCGTATATCACACCAATGAAGTCAGAAAATTTTTGGTCTTCCAATTAAATCCCCAGTCACGCCCTCAGGCAAAGTTGGCTCAAATTGGATTTATTTACAAGTGCTTGTGCTTTGCTGCTGAACGCTCTTATTGAAGTGCATGGGATTCTTTCAAAACAGTGCAATCAACCGACTTTACATGCATACAGGCTTGCAAAGTTTTGCTTTCAATTCTGGCAGTGCGTTTGTGTTTGTTTACCTGCTCAAGGAAGGCATGGCCTTGCCTCTGGTTTTTCTCACAATCTCGACCATGATTTTAGCGCGGCTGCTGTTCAGGCTGGCTGTGGTTCCGATTGTGAAGCATGTGGGCTTACGCACGGGCTTGGTGCTTGGCACGGGCATCGAAGCATTGGGATTTTTGTTTTTAGCAAATGTGCACAGTGTGGGGCCATGGCTGATTGGCTATGTGGCAATCGCGGCTTGCGGCACGGCATTTTATTGGACCTGTTATCATGCAACGGTTTCGCGGCTGGGCGACGAAGAACATCGCGGCGCGCAGGTGAGTGCACGCGAGGCAATTTTTGCGTTGAGTGGCATCGTGGGGCCGTTATTCGGAGGGTTGGTGCTTACAACGTTTGGGCCGTTTTATGCCTTTGCCGCCGCGGCCATTTTTAATGCGCTGGCGATTGTTCCGCTGCTTGGCATTCCGAGTATGGCGATTGAGCCGGAAGCACAAATTTCGCGCGACGGGAAAATTTTTGCTTTCGGCTTGGCGTTCTCAGATGGCTTGGTGGCATTGGCGGTGAATTTTGGGTGGCGCATCGTATTGTTCATAACTCTGGGTGAAAACTTCAATGCCTTTGCCGGAGCCATTGCTGCCGCCAGCCTTGTGGGCGCAGTGTTGGGATTGGGCGTTGGTCGGTTGATTGATCTGGGCCATCATCAACGCTCCGTTCAAATAGGTTTGGCTTTCATGATCGGTACGATTTTGATGGAGGCCTTCGGCTATAGCTCTGTCTGGGGAGCGGTGATTGCCAATATGATTGGTGCTGTGGCGGGTCCGCTCTATATGTCGGCGATTATGGCGCCGCTATATAACGTGGCCAAAGCCTCGAGCTGCACCTTCAGGTTTAATGTGACAGCGGAGAATGGTTTTGATTGTGGAGCCGGATTTGGCTGTTTGATTGCAGCAGGCTTAGTCTGGGCGGGGTTCAGTTCATTCTGGATTTTAATTATGGGTCTTGGCGGCTGCGCTGGCGTATATATGATTTTGAGATGGCAAAGTTCCCTGCCCCACTTGAAAGCGTAAGTCCGATGCAATTTTTCACCAACAGCACAATCAACCGTAGTTATATTCATGCGGGCCTCCAAACTTTTGCTGAAAATGCAGGCGGGGTGTTTGTTTTTGTTTACCTGCTCAAATCAGGTCTCACGGTGCCAATTGTCTTTACGGCACTGGCGGCAATTTTTATGTTGCGGATTTTTATCCGCCGCAGCGTGGTGCCCGTCGTTAAGCAGATTGGCCTGCGCAATGGACTTATCCTTGGCACGTTAATGGTTGCCGCGTCTTATCTATTGGTCGCGCAAGTGCAAGGTGTGGGGCCAGTGCTTTTTTTCTTTGTGGTGTTTGATGCCCTCAGCACATCATTTTATTGGACCTGCTATCACGCCTATGTGTCCAAGCTTGGGGACAGTGAACATCGGGGCGCACAAGTTAGCGTGCGCGAAGCGATCAACGCCATCATGGGCATTGTGGCACCCCTGCTTGGTAGTTTTATGTTGGTCTATGCAGGCAAGGGTTCGGCATTTTATGCAGCAGCTGCAATTGAAGCCTTGGCAATTTTGCCATTGCTCGGAGCGCCCAATCACCGCATTGCAGACCATGCCGTAATCGACCCCTCCTCGCAGTCCTATGCATCTAAATTATTTTTCACGGACGGGGTTATCACTGCATTTTTCTTCTTCACATGGATCATCGCGTTGTTTCAAACGCTGGGTGAAAATTTTGGCTCCTATGGTGGCACATTGGCGCTGGCCGGATTGATTGGAGCAGTCATGAGTTTGGTCATGGGCCGGTTGATTGATTTGGGCCATCACAAAAGCTCTGTGCAAATAGCTTATGGAGCAATTGCAATTTCCATTGCCATCAAGGCTTTTGCATTTGCGACACCGTGGACGGCCATTGTGGCCACAGCAGTCGGCGCAGTTGCGGCTCCGCTCTATATGCCCGTGCTGATGTCTCGCGTCTATAATATGGCCAAAGCTTCCGCTTGCCCGCTTCGCTTTCAAGTGGCTGCCGAAGGAGCATGGGATTTAGGAAATGGCCTTGGATGTCTGGCCGCGGCCCTCATCACATGGGCTGGTTTTGGATATTTCTGGCCGTTGTTGTTGGGTCTCGTTGGAGCTGCAGCAGGCTATGCAATAATGAACAAACCCGTGGACCAGTTGCAGCAGTAAAAGCAAAAATGATATTATAAGCAAACTAATGCCTGAAATTGGAGATTACAAATTGCGCTCCATCAGGTCGCCGTTATCGGAAATATAAATGTGACTTCCGAACCCGGCATAAGATTTTTGAAAGCAAGTGTTGTGTTCATTTGCTTTGCGAAGGCATGAACTATGCGCATGCCTAATCCACGGGATTTTTGCGGATCAAATTTTTCGGGAAAACCTACCCCTTGATCACGAACGCCGATGAAAATGTTTTTAGTATCCATGCGTTTTATGTCGACTTGTATTTCGCCTGTCGAGCCAACCGGATATGCATATTTGGCAGAATTTGTGATGAGCTCGACAATGATGAGGGCAATTGAAATGGCGTCATCAACTTTAATGTCTATTCCGCGTTGGGCCTCTACTTTTACGCGACAATTTGTGACTGACAAATCCACATCTTCGCACACTTCTTCGATGTAAGCGCCAAGGTCCATACTTTCGACGTTGTTATTTCGGTAGAGGCGCTCATGGGCGCGCGCAATTGCATTTACCCGCCGCGCTGTCTCCTCAAATTGTTCCATGGCTTCGCCGTTCCCAGCGCGCCCTTGCATGAGAAGGAGACTCGAAACAATTGCTAAACTGTTTTTCACGCGGTGGTTCATTTCTTTCACAAGGTACTGCTGGCGTTCCAACGCAGCCTTAAGTCGGCGCTCTGTGCGCTCGCGCTCAATTGCCATGCCAAGCATATTGGCGGCACCCTGAAGGAATGCCACGTCCTGCTCGACAAAAGCGCCATCAGACTGGCTGTCAACCTCAAGCACGCCAAATGGTTTGCCGTCGCCTTGCAAAATCACGTTCATGGCTCGCTTGATGCCATGGTTGACGAGAAGTTCGGATGTGCGAAAGCGCTGTTCATTTTCAAGATGATTCGAGATCACAGGTTTACCTGTTTGAAGAGCATAGCCCGCAGGCGATTCCAAATCTGTACCAACACTCACGACACCAACGGTGCCCTTTTCCCAGCCAACGCCAGCGACAACTCGCAAGCGATTTTCCTCCGGAATATGGCGCAGAATTTTGCAAAACTGAACTTGTAGGCCTTCTGCGGTAAGCCGCGCCGTTTCATCCAACAAGTGATCAAATTTTGCGCCCTGAAGTGCCAACACCCCCAGCTCCGACAAGATCTCCTGCTGCCGAATACGAAGCTCGAGTGCTTTACGCGTTAGGTCTGGAGCATCGTTGGTGGGAGCTTGTTCAACGACCGGTTTTGGCGTGATGTCAGACATACAGAAGTTTACTTTCGATGTTATGAAAATCAAATCGCAGGTTTGCTCGACCAAACTGCGCGGAGGCATGATGTCTTGTCAATCAGTTGATCATGGCTTTTCAAAGATTGGTATGTCGCTCGCTTTCCTATATTTTGAAAAATATGGCGACGCCAAAGAAGGATTAGTGCGGCCCAAGCCTTCCAAGAGAAAGGTCATTCCGCGCGGTTTCAATCGAAGAGCCTTAGGCGCCCGTCATCGCAGCATGGACAAGTGCGCGCAGTTCTTTGCGCACTGGAATGGCGCTCGAAGGCAGCAGTTGCGTGAAGAGAATGACAACCATGTCGTCAACCGGGCTCACCCAGAAAAAAGTGCCTGCCGCACCGCCCCAGCCATAGTCGCCGACTTGCGCTGAAATTTGGGCCTTGGCCGGATCGAGGACGACGGAGCCCAACAAACCGAAGCCCACGCCCTCAAACTGCGTCTCAGCCCAAACCTCGGTAGCCATCGCGGCAAGATCGCCCGGCAGGTGATTGCCCGCCGCCAATCGCAAAGTGCTTGGACTGAGGATGCGTTCGCCATTGAGCTCGCCTCCACCGCGCAGCATTTCGGCGAACCGCCAATAATCGTCTATGGTGCCGACGAGCCCGCCGCCACCGCAGAACGTATCAACCTTGCCGTGGCGCCACGCCGACGCGTGCGACGCTTCATGCAATGTCATGCCGCCAGGGGTCGACAGATACAGCGCGGGGAAGCGGCTCATGCCGGAATCAAGAATTGAAAACCCGGTATCTGTCATGCCGAGGGGCTCGAAAATCCGTTGTGCGAAATACTTGTCGAGTGTCATCCCTGAAACGACTTCCACGATGCGGCCAATGACATCGGACCCGACGCTGTATTGCCATCTCGTGCCCGGCTCCCATTCAAGTGGCAGCTCGGCGATCCGGCGCACCATCTTGTCGAGCCCGCCATAAGTCATGGCAAGGCCAAGCGTTTCTTTGGCATATGCTTCACCGAGCAGCCGGGGGTTCGTAAAAAGACTTAGACCAGACGTGTGAGTCAGGAGATGACGGATCGTCATTTTGGTTTTGACGGGCACCGTCTGGTCGAGTGATGTTGCCCCCGGTATGAGAAGTTGCCTGTCTTTGAATTCCGGCAAGTATGCTTCGACCGGATCGTCGAGGTGCACGCGCGCCTCCTCATAGAGCATCATCAGTGCGACGGCGGTGACAGGTTTTGTCATCGAATAGATACGGGCGATGAGGTCACGCGACCAAGGCCGCTTGGTTTCGACGTCGGCATGCCCGACGCAGTCAAAATAGGCGAGTTCTCCGTGGCGCGCGACAAGCACCGCACCACCCGGCCAGCGCCCGGAGTCGGTATAACGTTGCATCCAAGGTTTCAGTCGCGCCAGCCGCGCCTTATCAAAGCCGAGGCTTGCGGGATCACGAACTGGATCGCTCCCAAATCGACTCATCGCAGATTGGTCCTTTCGCAAATAAAGGCCCTTTGGCCGACATCCGACCTGTAAAACCGTAAGTTCGCACAAATTGATTTCGTCGGCAAGATCGGGTGACCTTCATCTGTTTTGTGCAAAGCTATCAGTCAACTGGTGCGGGCGGCCGGACTCGAACCGGCACTTCCTTTCGAAGGACGGATTTTAAGACCATTGCGCATCATATTAAATAGTTGATTTAATTATGTTATTTATACATAAATGTGAAAATGTGTAAGTCTTTCAGCCTCATTCCCGGTAAATCTAACAAACCAGAAGTGGCCCGCTGCTTGCGATTCTTTTCAGCTTTACCCTGTGCGGACCTCAAAGCGAAGTTCCGGTCTTGCCAATGTAGCATTTTTGCGCAAATCTCGATCCCAATCTACCGGTCATCCTGTGGATGTCGCTTTGACTCTATTTAGGCTGTCCTGTAAAAAAACCAATCTATACTTTCCGGTTCTGAGATTTTTGGCTTCGCCCGACACACATCCAGAGGAGGGGCACTTGTTTATTGCAGTTTCGACGATCATCGCCGTCTTGGCCCTTGGCACATGGTGGTTCTTTTTAAGCGAGGCAGCCGTTGCGCGAAGGCGCAAGGAGAAACAGCGGGAGTTGGAGCGTCCAGATCACGATCACGCGCGTGCCCTGGAGATCGCAAAGATGCAATCAGAGTTGCAGAGGTTGAAAGGTTGGACCGGTACCGGGGCATAGTGCCTGAAATCTTCTGTCTCCAACCTTCTGCGCCACCGACATCGTCTCCCGTTAACCCATCTGTCGCCTGCAAAACCGTGAAAACTCCTAACGGATTTTGAATATGCCCAGTTGACTAAACTTCTCTTTGTCAGGTCTCCTTCTGGCCCGTTGGAGAAGTCGTCAAGTGATTACAAATTGTCTGCCATTAATTTCAACGCAGACACCTCCTGCCCAATTGAAGCAAAAACCGCGTAACGTGTTCCATAAATTGACTAACATATTTTTGGTCGGAAATCCCACTTACGTTGCCATAGGCAATATAGGCAGACCACTCCTGACCTTCATCTGCTAGCAGCCGTGCTAACAATCAACTGGTGCGGGCGGCCGGACTCGAACCGGCACTTCCTTTCGAAAAACGGATTTTAAGTCCGTTGCGGCTACCATTACGCCACGCCCGCACAATCTGCCCCTGATAGTCTGTGCCAAGCCTTGTTGACAAGCACTTGCTGAGGCATGATCCTTGTTTTTGAATTGAATCTGAGGAAAAAATGGAAAACTACTTTAATATAACCGATATTCCGGCCCATTTATCCTATATTATCATTGCCATATCCTATTTTCTGACCAATTTTTTCTGGTTGCGCGTAGCTGCTGTCATTGGTCTTTTTCTTGAGATCATATATTTTCGAATCACGGGGACAAACTCAGCGGCTGGGATTCCGTGGGATACGGCGTTTATCGCTATTAATTTATATCAACTGATTTGGTTGGTCCGCGAGAGAATAAATGCGCGACTGCCCGAAAAAGATGCGGCCATGTTGCGCCAAGCATTCAATGGTTTGGACGATGGCCAGATTGCCCGTATGCTGCGCGCTGCCGATTGGAGAGATTATGTTCAGGGAGATGTTTTAACGCGGCAAGATGCACCTGTCGATGCGCTCTACTATTTGTGTTCCGGCCGGGCGAGTGTTGAAGTTGATGGAACCTTTGTGACTTACCTTGAGCGCGGTTCATTCATCGGAGAAATCGCTTATCTCACTGGCAACCCAGCAACTGCAAAAGTGACGATTGATGAGCCTGCTCGCACATTGGCTTTCTCTAAAATGCGGATGGCAAAAGTGATGGCGAAAGATTCACAGATTTCAGGTATTTTATACCAATTGCTTGGCCAAGACCTTGCGCAAAAAATGCGCCGCGCCAACACACGCAAAGTATTTAATGACGACCCTAAGCGGCTGTGAATGCTAAGGCGACCAGACCAACATATGTCAGTTGGTGAAGGGTTTGGTCGGCACTCAAGGCCCACCAGAATTTCGCATCATGAGTGGTCAACTTAAAATGTTTGACGATGTTTTCTTTGCCGTAATCCACATGGTAATGAATTATAAAATCGAGTGCTGCGAGAAACAGCATCGTAGAAAGTGCAATTCCTGCAAATGCCAAAACAAATAGTGTGCCAACACCATGAATGGCAGCATGAACCAAACCCATGCGGTCGCCATAAATTGCTTTCGACTTCACCATGGCAAGGGTTTGCAGCGGGCCATCACAGACAAAGTGTTTCAGCTGAAAACCTGCGATGAAAACCAAAAGTGGCCAAGCTTGGGTAATTGTGATCATCAACAGTATTTAGGATCGTATGGCGCGGTTGCCAACACTAAATCTAAAGGCTAAGGATTATTCATCGGGGGTCTTTTTTGGCGGAGTGTTGCCATGGGACGAAAATTCTTAAGTGTACTGTTTTTGATGTTGTCGGCCTGTGTCACAGCAGCTCTAGCAGATTCCATCGCAACTGTTGTTGCCGTGCAAGGTTCGCCTTCGGCCTCTGGCCCCGGTGGCAGCCGCGCACTGGCAGCCAAAGGTGCAATATTTGAGCATGACAAAATTACCGTTGGTTCTGGCAATGCCCAGATATTATTTGTTGATGGCACTAAGTTGGTTGTGGGCCCCGGCTCGACCTTGGTTGTCGAAAAATTTTTGATGCGCGGCGGAAATTCAGCTCAGAATTTTTCGATTAACGCCTTGCGTGGCACTTTCAGATTCATCACGGGCAACAGCCCTAAATCTGCGTATAAAATCAGAACAGCAAACGCCACAATTGGTATCCGCGGAACGGGGTTTGATTTCTGGGTAAAAGGAAAAACGGGTGTTGCTGTTCTCGAGGGCAAAGTAAAATTGTGCAGCACGTCCTCAGCAAAGAAAAGCGGTTGCGTGGATCTTGAAGCTGGTTGCGATGTTGGAATTGCCGAGAGCGGAAAATCTAATCGTGTTAAGGCGTTTCTTAAAGGCTCGGGAATCGTTGCAAATCTTCCTTACATAGTTAACCAATCTTCATTGCGAGCTAGTTTTAGGTTGAATACTGATGGCTGTAGGCGGGCTATTCAGTTGTTAGGCCCTGAACCACACTCAACGCCGCAAGAAACTAGACAAAAATGCATAGGGAATTCTTGCAGATAGTTGTCCCTGAGAAAAAGCCGTTGAAATTGTCCTTCCCAAAGAGCCTGTCGTGATGAAATTATTCCGCGGGGTCTTTGGGTTTCTAATCGGTTCCCTTGTCTTAGCCCTATGCCTGATAAATCGAACTTATGATCCCGCAATAACTTCCACTTTGCGCGGTGCAGGCTTTGATACTCTCCAAACAATTTGGCCACGGTCCCCTTTTCCCGCTCAACCTGTTCGCGTTGTGGACATTGATGAAATTTCGCTCAAGGCCATTGGCCAGTGGCCATGGCCACGCGACGAATTGGCAAGACTTGTTACCAAATTAACTGAGTTGGGAGCCTCCGCAATTGCTTTCGATATTATTTTTGCCGAGCCCGACCGACTTTCGCCGAGTCGAATTAGTAACGATAAGACCCAGCGCGACAATGATATTCTCCTGGCAGGTGCCATCAAGAATGGCCCGGTCGTTACAGCTTTCGCTTCCACGAGTGGTCACGCAAGTTTATTGCCCCCACAGCTAAAAGCCAGTTTTGCGCAGACAGGAATGTCGACGCAGTTTGCGCCAATGCGGCTCAACAGAGTTGTAACAAACCTTGCAGCGCTTGATGCAGCAGCCAAAGGTGTTGGCAGCATGAATATTGACCTCGCCCAAGACCAAGGCATTGCTCGCCAAATACCACTTATCTGGACGGACGGAAAAACCTTTTATCCAAGTCTTGTCTTAGAAGCCTTGCGCGTTGCTCAAGGGGCCGACACTTTCGTTTTAAATGGTTCACAGAAATATGAAGACGCTTTGGAATCAATCCGTGTTGGAGGGATCGAAATTCCAACTTCTGACACTGGCATGTTAAACGTTCGGTACAGCTATAATGATCCAACACTTTATGTTTCTGCTGTCAAAATTTTGACCGAACCAATTAACGATGCCTTGCGGCTAAGCATTGCTGGCCACATTGTCTTAATCGGCACATCAGCAGTTGGGTTGCTGGATATGCGGACGTCTGCATTAGGTGAGGATATTCCCGGTGTTTCAATTCATGCGCAAGCGTTGGAGCAAATCTTATCGGGTGATTTTCTATCGAGGCCCAGTTGGATTGTTGCACTTGAATATTTGTTGACTGTAGGTTTGGCACTTCTGCTTTCGATTATCACAATGTTTTGGCGTCCGTTGCTAACACTCGCAGCGATGATTTCTACCCTTTTGGCGCTGGTGGGGTTAACGGCTGTGCTTTTTCGTTCCTATGGGCTGCAGTTTGATTTTACGTTTCCAGCCGTCACTTTAACTCTCGCATTTCTGTCCACAATTGCTTTCAAGCTTTTAGTGACTGACAGGGAAGGCCGGCAACTGCGCCGGGTTTTCAGCCACTATGTTGCGCCTGAAATTCTGGCGGAAATAGAACGCAATCCTAACCACCTGAAACTCGGGGGCGAGACTCGCGAAATCACTGTGATGTTTGTCGATATTCAAAACTTCACGCCCTTGGCGGAGAAATTAAACCCGCAAGACCTCGTAAAAGTTGTCAATGGTGTGATGGAAGTTTGCAGTGCTGCTATTTTGAGAGAGGGCGGCACCATTGATAAATATATTGGTGATGCTGTCATGGCATTTTGGAATGCACCTGTTGCCATTGCAGACCATCAATATCACGCGTGCAGTGCTGCGCTGGAAATAACCAAAAGTATTGATGCCTATAACAATTTGGACGACGTTAAATCCGATCTTTCGGCAATTGGCAGCTGGCCGATCAACGTTCGAATTGGTATGGCAACTGGGCCTGCCGTTGTTGGCAACATGGGTTCTCAGGAACGATTTGATTATTCAGCAATTGGCGAGGCCGTCAACACTGCGGCGCGGGCTGAAACAGCATGCAAACTCATTGGCCACAATATTATTCTGGCTGGGATAGTTCAAAAAAAGACATTTGACTTAGCACTCGTTGCAGCTGGCGACGTGCCGATGAGAGGTAAGACACATCACACACCAGTCCATGCGGTGTTTGGTACTTCTGAAGTGGCGCGTTCATCAAATTTTATGAAGTTCAAAACCGCTTTTGAAGCTGTTTTGCAAAGTTCAAGTGTCAAAAATGTAAAAAGCTTAGTGCAGCAATTTTCTGAATATAAAATATTCATCGAAAGCGTTTTTCAAAAACATCGCTCTTAACGAGATTATTAAGAGCTTATTAAGCAGTGGCGCGTTCTCCGATGGGTGGCGCAAATTGGAGACCCATGTCCCATGGCAAAAAAATCCACGTATCCTGACTAACCTCCGTCACGAATGTATCGACGAGTGGGCGGCCTTGGGGCTTGGCATAGACGGTGGCAAAATGTGCTTTTGGCAACATCTCGCGGACCAGTTTTGCCGTGGCTCCAGTATCCACTAAATCGTCAACAATTAAAACACCGACCCCACCCGCAGACCCGACTATGGCGGGCGAAACTGGTTTCAAAACTTGGATTTCACCTTGTTTATCATAGTCATAAGAGGCCACACACACTGACTCTATCACACGAATCCCAAGTTCACGCGCCACAATGGCCGCAGGAACCAGCCCACCTCTGGTGATGGCAACAACGGCGCTGAATGGACCAGCTGCGGAAAGCCGCCACGCCAAAGCACGCGCATCGCGATGAAATTGATCCCAAGAAACCGGGAAACTCTTTTGCCATTTTTCGTCCATCTCGATCCTCGCATTGTCGGAATTATTTCAAATTCAACACAATAGCGCTGAACAGATCAACACTTGCTTCATACTTTAAAGCGAGAATGAGTGCAAACCAACTCGGCATTTTAGTGGCGGACCCTCATGATCGACGCACTCGTACAAGCTTTTGAACTTGCAAACATTGAAACCATTGTGGTGTCGATGCCAGAAGCCATTGTGAAAGATGTGTCGTCAGCGGTGTTGCGCAAATGGAATTGCCAGCGTGAAGACGTTCTAGGCAAAGCATTGATGAAGTTTGGTACGGGAAGTCTTTCAGCACGGTTTGTAGAAGATTCGGCCAATCAAGTAGGCCAGCAATCAATCGAAGTAACCTATACTCCGCCGCTGGGCAGCATGATCAAATCATCCTTCCGCATTCAGCCTTGGAACGATGATGGCGACCGCAATATGGTTTTGGTTGGCCAGCATGCAAGTCTGGAACAAGCCGAAGTGGCCATTGGCAACGAAAAGCGATTGAATTTGGCGCTGCGCTCCGGCGGCTATGCGCTGTGGGATTTCAATTATGAAACTGGCGAAACATATAATTCTCCGGAAATGTATGAATTGTTTGGCCATAAGGTTGACTCAAAGGATTTAAACTTTACGACCTTCAACAGTTTGATACATCCTGATGATCTCGACAAAACACTCGACGATAAAATTCGCAATTCACCATTTGGAACTGAAATTTTTCAGACGCGCTACCGTGTCAAAGGTCAAAGTGGCGGCTATATCTGGATTGAATCTGCGGCAGGTGTGATCCGCGATCCTCTCACAGGAAGGCCAGCAAAATGTGTTGGCCTGTGCCGCAATGTTAATGATCAAATGGCAACATTAGAGCGACTAAAGGCTTCGGAGTTAGCTTTGAAACGCACTCAAGCTGTGTCTCATCTTGGTAGTTTTAAGCTGCGCATTGAAACTGGCGTATCGCGGTTGACGGCAGAACTCGCAGCCCTCATCGGCATGGCCGATGCTATGGTTCATCCTAATCTTGATACTTTTGTAAAAATGATTGAAGGCGGCGACCGCGAAAAATTCTGCGAAGCCATTGAACTTGCCAAACTGGGCAAACAAATTAAGAATTTGGAAATTGCAGTCAAAAGTAAATCAGGCGAAATAGAACACTTCCAAGTGACCATGGAGCCAGAACAAAATAGTTCAGGCCAAATTGAGTCAATCTTTGGTGCGTGCCAATGTGTAACCGAACGCAAGGCTTTGGAACGCAAATTTCACCAAGCGCAGAAAATGGAAGCCGTTGGCCAATTAACCGGCGGCATTGCCCACGATTTCAATAATCTTCTCATGGTGGTCATGGGCAACTTGCAATTGGTGGAGCAAATTGTGAAGGGCGATGATCGCGCCCTTAAGCGCATTCGTGCTGCCATTGAAGCTGCCGACAAGGGTTCTGATTTGACGCGCCGTATGTTGGCATTCTCACGCCAGCAAACATTGCAAAACAAAGAACTGAATATCAATGATTTGTTGTTCCGCATGGAAGACATGTTGCAACAAGCAGTGACAGCGATAGTTGACGTTAAAATCATGCCGAGTGCGGATGCATGGGCCATTAAGGCTGACCAAACAATGCTGGAAACTGCAATTCTCAATTTGGCGATTAATGCCCGCGATGCCATGAAACCAGTTGGCGGCACGTTAATCATTGAGAGTGCCAACAAAACCTTGGACAAAGTTTATTGCGAAGCCAATGAAAATGAAGAAGTGACTCCGGGGGATTATGTGGAGATTGCCGTCACTGACACTGGCGCTGGCATTGCCCCTGAAAATATCGAAAAAGTATTCCAACCCTTCTTTACCACGAAGGGTCCTGAAGCAGGATCAGGTCTTGGCCTTTCGATGATTTATGGTTTCGTGAAGCAGTCTGGCGGGCATGTAAAAATTTATTCTGAGGTGGGTCATGGCACTGCCGTGAAACTTTATTTGCCGAGACTTAAAGAAAATGACAGGTCAATTACGGCGCAACGCCCTGTCGAATTACAAGAACAGTTGATGCGCCAACTTGGAGCAACTGTCGCAATCGACGCGCCGGTAACTGCCACGAAAAAACTCAAAGTTTTGGTGGTCGAGGACAATGATTCCGTTCGCGAAGTGGCGGCAGCCATGATCGAAGAAATGGGTTTTGAAACCATCACAGCCACGAATGGCCATGAGGGTCTTAAAATGATTGATGATATTCGCGATATTGATCTGGTGCTTTCAGATGTGATCATGGCTGGTGGCATGAATGGCCCTGAGCTTGCCAGCAAGGCCATCAAGCTTCGTCCGGAACTGCGCATTTTGTTCATGTCAGGATATGCGCCAGGTTCGGTTCGCCAAATGCAAGATTTGCCAGACACCATTGAACTGGTGAACAAGCCATTTACGCGCAATGATTTGACTGAAAAAGTGAAGAAAGCGCTGGCCGCTTAAGCCAGAGACCAACCTCTCGCCTTACCCTCTGCCATCAATTGGGCCGCAGCCTTACTGACTTCCCGTGTTGCTTTTTCGAGCGCAGCTTGATTGCGCGAACGCAGAACCAGATTGGTGCAATATCCATTCGGCGACTCGAACGGATAAGAACCAATGGTCACGTCACTATATTGCTCTTGAATTTCCTTGAGGGGCTTTGCGACATCGCCCTCCCCGCCCTCAAATACGACGGTGCGGGTTTGAACTAAGGCCCCCTTGATTAATGAGGGTGCAACTTTATCCATCATAGCTTGCATGATTTTCGGCACGCCCGCCATGACAATCACATTTTCAATCCGGAAGCCAGGCGCTTTAGAGATCGGATTTTCAATTAAAGCTGCCCCTTCTGGAATTCGGGCCATGCGCATCCGGGCCTCGTTCATTTCACGGCCCGTTTCAGCGTAGAATGCTTGCAAAATTGCTAGGGCTTCCGGGTGATGGGAAATGCCCACGCCAAAAGCTTTGGCAATGCAGTCGGCCGTGATATCATCATGGGTGGGGCCTATTCCTCCCGTGGTGAACACGTAAGTGTAGCGCGAACGCAAGGCATTCACCGCCGCCACAATATCGGCCTCGTCATCTGCAACAACGCGGGCTTCCATCAAATCTATGCCCAAAGCGGCCACATAGTCGGCCAAATAGCCAAGGTTCTTATCTTTGGTCCGGCCAGAGAGAACCTCATTTCCAATTAACAATACCGCAGCAGTAGGAGATTTAGACATTTTGATTCCTTTCTTTATGTCATATACGAATTGACCCCGCACAAAAGCCCTGACAGAATGCAAAAATGACCAAAACCTCGACATCCCCACGGATCACGCTCCATCGTCCCGAAGATTTTGCTTACATGCGCGCGGCTGGCCAGTTGACTGCGCTTGCGCTCGATGAAGTGACTCCGCTTGTCAAAGAAGGCACAACCACAGACGCGATTGACAAGTTTTTCATGGAATTTGCCGGTGATCACAAGGCCCTGCCCGCGACGCTAAATTATCGGGGTTACCGCAAGGCCTGCTGCACGTCGATCAACCATGTTGTTTGCCACGGCATTCCAAATGACAAGCCACTGCGCGAGGGAGACATTGTCAACATTGACGTGACCCTGATTGTTGATGGGTGGCATGGCGATGCCAGCCGGATGTATTCGATTGGTGAAATCAGCCGCGCTGCCGAACGCTTGATTGATGTCACTTACGAATGTTTGCAGCGTGGCATTGCTATGGTGAAACCGGGCGCACATTTGGGCGACGTTGGCTATGCTATTCAATCTTTTGCCGAGGCCGAGCGCTGTTCCGTGGTTCGTGATTTCTGTGGCCATGGTCTTGGCCGTGTATTCCATGACCATCCAAATGTGCTGCATTACGGCAAAATGGGTGAAGGTGTTGAGCTTAAAGCAGGTATGTTTTTTACCATTGAACCCATGATCAATCTGGGCAAAGCCCATGTTAAAATTCTGAGTGACGGGTGGACTGCTGTTACCCGCGACAAATCATTGTCAGCACAATTTGAGCACTCGATTGGGGTGACGGAAACGGGCTGTGAGATTTTCACGCTTTCTCCCGGCGGGTTAGATCGCCCCCCTGCTTCGAAATAGCCATGAGCAAAGGTCTCGAAGATTTTGGCGCAACGCCAGATTATCTGGGGCACCGTGAACGATTGCGCGAGCGCTTTGTTGAAGGCGGAACGGCAGCTCTCGCCGATTATGAATTGCTTGAAATGGTTTTGTTCAGGGCGATCAAACGCGGAGACACAAAGCCGATTGCCAAGGCATTGATGGCGCGCTTTGGAACTTTTGCAGAAGTGATTAGTGCTGAGCCACAACGTCTCATGGAAATTAAAGGTGTTGGGCCTGCTGTGGCCACCGAACTTAAACTCATTCAAGCGGCAGCCCTTCGCCTCACGCGCGGACAAGTTTTGAATAGGCCAGTTTTGGCCAGTTGGAATGCCATTGTTGAATATTGCCGAGCTGCCATGGCCTTCAATGAAGTGGAAAGTTTCAGGCTGTTGTTTATTGATAAACGCAATCAGCTGATTGCCGATGAAGTGCAGCAAACCGGAACTGTTGACCACACACCGGTTTATGCACGCGAAGTGATCAAGCGGGCGTTGGAACTTTCGGCTACGGCCATCATCATGGTGCACAACCATCCATCGGGCGACCCCACACCATCATACGCTGATATTGATATGACGAAAAAAATCATTGCTGCTGGTCAAGCTATTGGAATTTTGGTGCAGGACCACATTATTATCGGACGCAAAGGCAATGTAAGTTTTAGGAACTTACAATTGATCTGATGGCGGCCAATGCTTCTGGCGTATCTGCGTCGAGGACCACACCTTGATTGTCTACAGTGACTTCGACAACATCCTCCTTTAATTTTTCCAATAAGCCGCGTGCGCCTCTGTCGC
>JANOXS010000076.1:0-41051 GCA_031418535.1 Hyphomicrobiales bacterium
TATTCTTGATGCAGCGGCCCCTTATGCGGGCCATTTGCCCAAGCGCGAAGACATTACATATTTTGTAACCCATCCCTGCCATCCACCAATCTTTAATGATGAAACCGAAATGGTGGCAAAGAAAGACTATTTCGGTGGCATCGCCGCCAAACAGCACATTGTTTCGGCTTTGATGCAAGGGCCAGAAAGCGATTACGCGCGTGGTGAATCGGTGGCAAAAACCATCTGGGCCCCTGTCATGCGTTCACACCGTGTGACGGTTGAGCAGATGGCAATTTTAGAACCTGGGCTTTCTGAAACTTTATGTGCTTCCTTGTTGGATGTGATGCGTGAAGCGCTGGATGAAGTGGTTCGTCGTGGTGTGCCGCGTGAGGCAGCGCGTGATTTTCTGCTTGGCCACATGAATGTTTTAGGAGCCGTTATTTTTGGGGAAACCCAAGGCGTATTCTCGGATGCCTGCAACAAGGCCATTGAATTTGGTAAACCCGTTTTAATGCGTGATGATTGGAAACGCATTTTTGAAAAAGAAGAAATCGCAGCCAGCATAAAGCGTATTACATAGGAATGCTTCCGCGCAATTACGCTGATTCATTTTCTCAAGATTGTATTGTAAGTGACTGATTTAATTGAAAATTTAATAGCGTTAGCGCGGCTGGCAACGCGCAGCTATGAGCTTCCCGAAAACTTAACTGTGGAGCTGATAAACCTTTCTGAAAATGCCACGTTCAAAATTGAAGCACCGAGTGGCACGCGCTGGGCAATGCGGGTTCACCGTGTTGGCTATCATTCGCGCAGCGCCATTGCGTCTGAACTTTCATGGTTGATCGCACTACGTGAAAGTGGTGTAGCGATCACGCCAAAGCCGGTGCGCGGCTTGGATGGAGAAATTATTCAGGACATTTTGCATCCGCATTTTGCAAAACTTCGCCATGTCGTTTTGTCGGAATGGGAAGAGGGAATTGAGCCTGACATCAAGCAAGACCTCATCAAGCCATTTGAAGTTTTGGGCGAAGTGACCGCGCGAATGCACGCGCATGCAAAGCTATGGAGGCGCCCTCCATTTTTCACGCGCTTCACTTGGAATTTTGAAACCGCACTTGGCGAAAAAAATCCACACTGGGGCAGATATCGCGATGGCATAGGCGTCGATAAAAGCAAAGCAGCGCTCTTCAAGCGAACCGCAGATATGATATCAAAACGTCTAACCGCTTTTGGCCAAACGAATGAGCGCTTCGGCCTCATCCATGGTGATACACGTCTTGCAAATATTTTAATGGATGGCGATAAAGTAAAGGTCATCGATTTCGATGACTGTGGCTTTGGCTGGTATTTGTATGATGCTGCAACACCAGTTTCATTTTATGAGCACGACCCACAAGTGCCAGCTTTAATCGACGCTTGGCAAACTGGTTATCGTAAAGCCGGAATACTTTCGCGCGAAGACGAGCAAGAAATTCCAACCTTCATCATGTTTCGCAGCCTGCTGTTAGTGGCTTGGATTGGCTCACATTCTGAAACTGATTTAGCAAAATCCATGGGCCAACCCTACACCGAGGGAACAGTGGACCTATGTGAATACTATTTATCAAACTGCGGATAGATTATGAAGTCCAAACGCTCAATCCTTGTGGAGCAATTTTTGCTGTGCCTAATACCAACTTCACACCCTTGGGCACACTCCACATTTTTGTGCCGTAGTTAAATGCAAAAGTAAATTTTCCACGTTTGCGCAATCGAATATGATCAGGCAAGGGGTGAGACTTCAAGCCCGCTTTTTTGACGATCAGTGCCAACAGACCGTTCAACAAGTCTTGATCTGGCCAGCAGGCCAAGTAATGTTGATTTCGGTTTGAAACGAGCGCTGCATCCTTGTTTGCAAATCGCGCCACAACTGTGGCCGTCGTTTCGAGATATTCCCGCCAACGCACAGCTTGGCCAGAGGTCTTGCCTGAAACTGCTTCCGCAAGCCCCGGACGCAAGGACGCCACTTGCGTCACGCGCAAACCGAGCAATTTACGAAGTGGCCCGGGAGCTAGTCCTTCTGGAATTGCAAAATGCTTGGTCTTCGATCCTGTGCGCGGACCATATATAACTTGGCCCTGAGCTTGCTCAAAAGCCTGCAAAGCCTGATCAGAAACATGGGGCAAAGACGGCACCAAAACTAATTTATAGTTTTTGAGCGAATGTCCCGGTGGCACAAAATCCACATCCAGACCCAAACGTCGCACAGCTTCATACCAGCGGAAAACCAGTTCGTGATAACTGAAATCTTTGCCTTGCGGTTGGATGCGCGTGATCCACGAGGCCTCATAGTCATAAACAATCGCCACTGCAGCTCGCTCAAATTTCGGCAGCTTGCCTAATTTTTTGAGTTCGGTGCCAACGGCTTCGGCTTCTTTGCCGCCCGGCGATAATTCGGAAAGCCCAGCCATATTGAGGCCTGAATGCATTTGCTCTTGCGCAAATGGCGCTTGCCGCCAGCGGAAGTAGCTCACGACTTCAGCGCCATGAGCCAAGGCTTCCCATGTCCAAAGCCGCACCATGCCGGGCTTTGGCACCGGGTTCCACGGCGCCCAATTTACGGGGCCGGGCTGTTGCTCCATCACCCAAAAACGTCCACGTCCCACGCCGCGATAAAGGTCATGATGAAAGGGAGCAATATCGGGGTGCGAAGTTTCCGCCCACTTCACATGCTCTTCTTCTGTGAATGGAAACTGCTCAGCAAAACCTAATGGATATGAGTCATGTGACGCGAAATCTAGATTCTCAGCAAGTTTCCAATGGTCAAATTCATTGAAGAAACCCATGAAATTATGAGTGATCCAGCGCCCCGGCGAATGCGCTCGAATAATGTCGCATTGCATTTTATCATAAGCTGCAACTTGGCCAGATTGGAACCGCCAAAAATCCAGTCGCGCAGCGGGATTGGTTTCTGTAACCGTGAGGTGTGGCAAAGAAATCTGATCAAAACTCGAAACTTCCATGGACCAAAAAACATTGCCCCACGCCTCGTTCAATTGATCCGTGGTCTGATAGGTCTTGCGCAACCAGTATTGAAACGCCTTGAGATCGGATGTGCCCCACGACAAGACTGTCAAATGACAGCCATATTCATTGTCGGTTTGCCAGCCTGCAATGGCTGGGTGATTGCCATAACGCTTCGCCAGCACATCAACTATGCGTGCGGTTTCTTTCAGATACACTTCCGACGAAAATGAATAATGCCGCCTTGAACCAAAGCCCCGCACATTTCCGTGTTCATCCACGGGCGCAATATCTGGGTGCTCATCCATCAGCCATTTGGGAGGCGTGGCGGTCGGCGTGCCGAACACAACTTTTAAACCCGCTTTGCCCAGCACTTCAATAGAGCGGTCGAGCCAGCCAAAATCATAAGCGCCGCGTTTTGGCTCCATGCGTGACCAAGCAAATTCTCCGATGCGCACAAAACCTATGCCTAGTCCACGCATCCGCCGCGCATCATCCGCCCAAACTGCTTCCGGCCAATGTTCTGGATAATAACAAACGCCCAACATTATTTTGAAAGGTCGCCGTTGAGAATTGTGTTGCCTGCGGAGTCAAACAAATGACAGGCGGCGGCAGGAACACCGAATTTTATCTCGGCGCCAGTTTTTGCTGTAGTCAAACCGCCAGCCTTCACCGACAAATCTGTGCCATCTACCAAGCTCGCATAGAACATTGTTTCTGAGCCAAGATATTCCGCAATGCGCAAAGTGCCTTTGAGTTCACCGTCATTCTTCTCGCCAATCGTAATGTGCTCCGGCCTGATGCCCAAAGTCACCACTTGTCCATCGGCAATTTTTACGCCTTGATCCGGCAATGTAATCTTGCCACCACCAGGCATTGTCACAGCAATTTTTCCACCACGCACGTGAGATACAGTGGCTTTCACAAAATTCATTTTGGGAGAGCCGATGAAACCCGCGACAAACATATTGTTAGGGCGATGGTAGAGCTCGAGCGGCGAACCGACTTGTTCAATCAGCCCTGCATGAAGCACCACAATTTTATCTGCCATGGTCATGGCTTCCACCTGATCATGGGTCACATAGATCATTGTCGATTTCAAATCTTGATGGAGCTTGGTAATTTCAATGCGCATTTGCACCCGCAATGACGCATCCAAGTTTGAAAGCGGCTCATCAAACAAAAACACCTCAGGCTCGCGCACAATGGCCCGACCAATCGCAACACGCTGACGTTGACCACCTGAAAGCTGCGAGGGCTTGCGGTCCAGCAGTGTGTCAAGCTGCAGCATATCAGTGGCCACTTTCACACGGGCAGCAATTTTTTCTGCAGGCATTTTCGCCATGCGCATTCCAAACGATATGTTTTCTTTAACCGTCATGTGCGGATACAAAGCATAGGATTGAAACACCATGGCCACGCCACGATCAGCAGAGGCAACGTCGGCCATTTCCTGACCACCAATTTGCAATGTGCCTTCTGTAATATCTTCAAGCCCTGCAATCATGCGCAGCAAGGTGGACTTGCCACAGCCTGATGGTCCGACGAAGACGCAAAACTCACCGTCGGCAACGGTAAGGTCAACACCTTTGATAATCGGCACTGAACCGAAATTCTTTTTCACATTTTTCAGCGTAACTTGGGCCATGTTATTGCCTCACCGTTTTGATTTCTAAAAGGATTGCAGATTCAGGAAACATCTGCGGAATGTTAAGGCCCATGCCAGAGAGAAGCCCGCCGGAGAAAACTGTTTGGCCATCAAGCATGGTAACTTGTTTTGGATGTGGGCGCTGGAAGGGCGCAGGCGTGGGGCCGAGCAACTTCACCGTGAAGTTGTTGCCGCGCCAATTAACTGGAATTGTCAACGGCAAAGGTTGCTCCTGAAACGTCTGTGTCGCTTGCGCGACAGCCAAAATGAAATGCTCTTCGCGGGTCTCAGCACATTCACTTTTTGTGCCAAACACAAAGCGGCCATCAACAACAGGTCGATCAACCAGCATTGAATTTTCGCCATGCAAGATGGGGCGATATTTTTTATGTAGGTCAATCCACATCGAGAGTTCTGAGCTTTCCTCTGCCGACAACTCAAGCGGATTGAGCTCCACGCCTAAATGTCCGAAGAAGGCGACGATCGCGCGGAACGAAAGCGTATGCCGGCGCATGGTTTGATGATTTGGACAAGCCGCAATATGACAACCTATAACTTCTGGAGGCAAAAAGCGCCGCGCTCCTTGTTGAATGGAAAGCCGCTCCAACGCGTCCGTACAGTCCGACACCCATACTCTGTGCGAATATTGAAGTGCGCCATAGTCAGCCCGACCCCCGCCAGAAGCGCAAGTTTCAATTTCAAGCTCAGGATGGGCGAGGCGAATACGCTCCATCAAAGCATAAACGGCCCGCGTTTGCCGCGATGTGGCAGCGCACCCTGCTGCATCGCCCGCGTGGGCGAGATCGCGGTTCATATCCCACTTTATGTATGCAATTTTGTAGGCCCGCAAAACATCGTCAACGCATTTAAAAAGAAAATCCGAAACTTCTTGGCGCGTGAGATCGAGCACCATTTGGTGCCTGCCTTCAAGCAAAGGATAACCCGGTAATTGCAAAATCCAATCGGGGTGTTTGCGGTAGAGATCAGAATTGCGATTGACCATTTCAGGCTCAAACCACAATCCAAATTCCATGCCTTCGGCAATCACATGATCAATGAGGGGCCCCAATCCATCTGGATATTTTCGCTTGTCGATAAACCAATCGCCAAGCGAAGAAGTGTCATCATCACGAAGCCCAAACCAGCCATCATCTAAAACAAACCGTTCAATGCCGAGTTTGGCCGCGGCCGTGGCTTGGGCTTTCAGGCTGTCAATTTTGTGGTCGAAATAATTGCCTTCCCACGTATTCAAAGTTACAGGGCGGGCACGCATTTTGCCGCCGGGCCATTTCACAATCGCGTTGCGCACTGATGAATATAACTTCGGCGAGAGGTCAAAAACATCACCATTAAATTCACCGGCTGCGTAGGCGACTGGCGACACATAATTTTCGCCCGGTTGTAAAATCATTTCTCCGGGTTCGAACAATTCACCTCCGTGAACCAAGACGCGGCCATCATCTGTTGGGTCAATGGCAATCACATGATTGCCGCTCCACCCCACATGAAATGCATGGGCAACAGGAGACCCATCAGCGCGTTGGCTTTCGATGGTTACGGCTGGGAAACGATCATGCGAAGTGCGACCGCGCCGGCTTTCTTGGATCCATAATTTCTTGGACGCAGGTTCGCGACATTCGTGAAACTCCCGTCCCCAGCTGCCATGAAATCCCACATAAGTGTTTGGCGTACCTGAAATAAGAATGGTGCCAGCCATGCAGCGGTCTAACGTATAGGGTGTATCGCCCAAATTGCGTAGCGTTGTCTGCATATCCAACGTGGCAGCGAGTTTGAATGAAAGTTCAAGTTCAATTTTGGCAACAGGGTCGACCGCAGAAATTTTCAAAAGAGACTCATCAGACTCTAAAATCTTCCAGTTGGTCGGATCAAGTGTGAAGTGCGATCCTGCGCGGTGCCCCGCAATTGCGGGCCAGCGGAAAAATCCGTGCCCACCCGTTGGCAGATAAACTGCCGTAGCAGTCGCAACATCCATGCCATTCACACGGGGAGCACGGTGCAGCAAGTCTTCAACACCCGTATCGTTGAGACCAACATGCGCAAACATCGAGACGATAATTGGCATGCCGCGTTTCGGCAAAGCGAGAACCAGCTGCTCTCCAATGCGCGCAATTTGAGACGTCATCCCTTCGTGGCTCCCAGTGTCAGGCCCGCGATGAAATGTTTTTGCATCAGAAAGAACATCGCAACAGGTGGAAGTGCTGCAACGATCGAAGCGGCTGAAATCAATTCCCATGCCACTTTCCATTGACCCTTAAGTTCGCTGATACCAGCTGTCACAGGGCGCACTTCAGATTTGGTTGCCATGATGGTGGCCCAAAAATAATCATTCCAGATAAACGTGAAAACCAACACGGCCAGCGCCGCCATAGCCGGGCGCACCAATGGCAGTATGATGTGCCAGAAGATTTTGAATTCACTTACACCCTCAACTCGCGCTGACTCTATGAGGGCAAATGGCAGAGCCTTCATGAAGTTGCGCATGAACAAAGTGCAAAACCCTGTTTGGAATGCGATGTGGAACAACACGAGGCCAGTCATGGTATTATAGAGGCCCATCTTTAATGTCAGATCGCGCACCGGAATGGCGAGAATTTGGAACGGCACAAAGTTGCCTGCCACAAACAGAAAAAATATGAACAAGTTGCCGCGGAATTTGTAGGTGGCAAGAGCATAGCCAGTGAGACACGAAAGACCGACAGCGCCAATCACAGTTGGAATTGTAACCCGAAATGAATTCCAAATATATTGCCCGATATTACTGTTCTTGAAAACCGCAGTATAATTTTCAACACCCGCGAAACCAGATGGCATGCCGAAATAATTGCCCGAAGCCAAATCTGATCCTGGTCTGACTGAGGTTATGGCAATCCCGATCAAAGGCAGCAGCCACAGAAACAAAGCAATCGGCAAAAAGATTTTATAGGTGCGCTGCGTCCATAGACCAGACTGTGCAATAGGTCTCGGAAACATTATGCGTTCCTCTCTTGGCTGAGCATTCGAACAATAAACAAGCTGATAAACACCAGCATGATGGCGAACAACACTACGGCAATGGCCGCGCCATACCCCATGGCAAAACCATATTCGGAGAATGATTTTTCATACATAAAATAGGACAGCACACGCGTAGCGCCACCCGGGCCACCCACTGTCATAATCGAAATGAGATCAAACGAACGAAGTGCGCCGATAATGGTGACGACCAAGGCGATGAATGTTGCAGGGCGCAATTGCGGAAGTATGATGTGCCACAACATGCTCCAGCCTTTTGCTTTGTCCATGCGCGCCGCTTCAACTTGATCGGGGCTGATATTGTTGAGACCTGTCAGATAAAGGATCATGCAATAGGCGGTTTGCGGCCAAAGCCCAGCAGCGATTACGCCATATGTGGCATAACGCTCATCAGCGAGAATGGCTATTGGCGTACCTGTGAAGAAGTTGAATACATGGGGCAAAATGCCAAAGCCCGGAGCATAAAACCAAGTGAAGATTAATCCCACGACCACTTGGCTGATCACAAAGGGAAAAAAGAAAAGTGATTTATAAATACGAATGCCCGCAACTGTCTGATTCAGAAAAAGGGCAACAGCCAAGCCCGCAGGAATGGCCAGCATATAGAGCAAGAGCCAGATCAAGTTATTCCAGAGCGAGGTGTAAAATGAGTCATCGTCCAATAAATCGACATAATTCTGAACGCCAATATAGGTCTTCGCGCCCAAACCATCCCATTCATAAAAACTGAGATTCACTGATTCGAAAATGGGGTAAATGACGTAGATCAAAAACATGATCATGCCGGGCGCTAAGAACAACCACGGAGCTAAAGCCCGTTGATTCTTCTTCCAGAAACTTGGTTGAGTTTTCTGTTCCATGTGCCGCCCTCTGAAGCAAAAGAAAAAAGGGCCAGATTTTCGTTTCCGAAAATCCAGCCCCCGTCGCGGGAAGATTACTTGTAGACTTTGTCAGCTACTTTTTGGAGCTTTTCCAAAATCGCATCAATGGATTCAGGTTTTCCAATAAATTCTTGGAAACCATCCATGCCAGCTTTAGCCATGTCGGCTGGTGCATCACGATCAAAGAATTGAGCGAGAGCATAGGCCGAAGACAATTCTTCAAAGCCAGCCTTGATGTATGGATCATCAGCAGCAGTGGCTTTGTTATTCACTGGCAATTGACCGAGGATTCCGTTCATGGCTGTCTGTGCATCTGGCGAGGCAACATAGGCGAGGAATTTCTTCGCATCGGCTTTATTTTTAGCACCCGACGGAATATGGAATGTGTCCGTTGGAGCTTCTTCAGCACGTGGAATTCCCGCAGTGATTTCTGGGAATATCATGAAGCCAAGATTGTCATTGGTCATGCCGCCTTGCTTGAATGTCGCAACGGCGAAGTTCCCCATAACGTAGTTTGCGGCTTTGCCTTGTGCCAGAAGCGCAGCAGCATCTTGCCAATCAATAGCGTTGGAGTTTGCCGACATGTAAGGGACAATTTTTGCCCATTCAGCAAATGTTGCCTTAACTTTTTCATCAGTCCACTTCACCTTGCCAGCTGTGAGGTCCATGTGGAACTCATAGCCATTCGTGCGCATGTTAATATAATCAAATATGCCAGCAGCTGGCCAGCCGCCTTTGTTACCAGTGGTCACGCAATCGACGCCTGCAGCTTTGAACTTTTCGCAATTTGCAACAAATTCAGCCCAATTCTTTGGTTCTGTTACGCCTGCTTTTTTGTAGACGTCTTTGTTGTAGTAGATGCCCCATTGATAGTAAGTATAGGGAACGCCCCATTTCTTGCCATCCATGGTCATCGATGCAGCCGCTGATTTCAACTGATCATCAAGACCAGCATCTTTCCAAACATCTGACACATCTTCAAACAATCCAGCTTTTACAAAAGGAGCCATCCGGTTGCCAGCATACCATGCGGCCACATCTGGGGCATCGGCTGTCAAAAAGTTACGGATCGCAGACTTGTAACCTTCATGGTCAAAGTTGTTCCACTTTACTTTAATATCTGGATTGGCTTTTTCGAAACCAGCAATCAATTCTTCCATGGCCTTCTTTGGCGCTGGATCTGATTGATCTGAATTCAATACAATTTCGCCAGCCAAAGCTGTCGATGCCGAGAGTGCAAGGCCTAACGCCATACCGGTTAAGGTTTTGAAATATGTCATTATATTCTCCCATAATCTGCAAGCCACAATGGTTGCAGCGAATTCTGCACGTGCCCTTTTTTTCTTTTGGGTCATTCGTATCACTTGATCTTGGGTCAGAAATCCGTAAGCTTCAACCGGGATTCACAGTCAGAGTTCCTGTTTTCTAAGGTCAGAGAAAATGTTACAAAAGTCAAAGCGCGATTTTTTGGATGAAAGCATCCCCGCCCATCCTGATGAAACGCGGGGTCATCCACTGGTGGTTTTTGGCGACCATCGCTTTTGTGCGGGCAAATCCATGGATGTCCAGAAAATGCCTGGCCCTCATATGCACAGCCAAATTGAATTGAACTTCGTGCTGGAAGGCCGCATGACTTATTGGTTCGATGGCCGCGAACTTGCAGTTGATGCTGGCCGTTTGGTTTTGTTCTGGGGCATGATTCCCCATCAGGTGACAGCGGTTCAGAAGCCAACGCGCTTTGTCTGCCTCTATGTCCCCATGTCGGTTTTCTTGGGTCTCCCTGCGCTCAGCCATTTGCGCGAAGCGATGTTCCGCGGCGCAATTATTGAGGCCTTAGATATTCGCCCCTATGATACTGACGTGTTCAAACGCTGGCGCGAGGAATTATTGTCGGGTGATGATCAGGTTGAGCAAATAGTCCGCGACGAACTCTCAGCGCGTGTCCGGCGCATCGACCGTGAAGGCTGGCGCGATTTGCGTGATTTGGCTGAAGCCTTGCCACACACACCAAACCATGATGCCGAGCGCGCCTTGCACATTGAAAAAATGTCCCGCTATGTGGGCGAAAACGCCAGAGACGATATCACAATTGATCAAGTTGCAGCTGCAGCTGGCTTACATCCTAATTACGCCATGACTATTTTCAAACGCAGTGTGGGTTTAAGCATAAATCAAGCCATCATTCGTCACAGGCTCGACACTGCGCAATCACTTTTAATCTCAACTGAACTTCCGGTTGCGAGCATTGCGTTTGAGTGTGGGTTTAATTCGCTTTCACCATTTTATGAAGCTTTCAAAAAACGCTTTCAGTTGAGCCCGTCGCAACTGCGTGAAAAATTCCTCAATGTGCTCGGCCAATCGAACCCCGCCACCTAAACTTCCTCAGCAATATCTTCGGCCCAAAGCTCAGGCTTTTCTCGGATAAAGCGCTCCATCAAGGCGGTGCAGTCGGCATCATCAGCAATGATCACCTCAACGCCTTTGGAGCGCAGAAACTCTTCATTGCCGCCAAACGTTTTGTTTTCACCAATCACCACACGCGGGATTCCAAATTGAATAATTGTGCCTGTGCACATCATACACGGACTGAGCGATGTATAGATTGTCATGTCTTTGTAAGTCTTCTGTCGCCCAGCTTTGCGCAGTGCATCCATTTCGCCATGGGCAATCGGGTCGCCGCCTTGCACCCGTTGATTGCGCCCCTGTGAAACCAATTGGTCGCCCCGCGCCAAAACAGATCCGATGGGGCAGCCTCCTTCATCAAATCCAGCTTTGGCTTCATCATAGGCAAGGCGCAGAAATTTTTTGTCGGTAGCAGATAACATTATGAAACCTCGTTAGCGTTTAGACCAAAACTCTTCTTGTAGCTTTGCAGCCTCATCGGCGAGCAGGGGCCCAACCAATTCCGTTGGCCGTTGGCCCGCCTCAAACACCACATGGCATGGCAAATCCAAAGTTGGATTTTCTTCATGATCACCCGTTTGAATTTTCAAATCTTTTTCAGTTTGACCAAACACCACGCGGCCAATGCCCGCCCAATAAATTGCACCTGAACACATGGCGCAGGGTTCGGCAGATGTATAAAGTGTGCAGCCGGCCAGAAATTCAACATCATATGCTTTGGCGGCACGTGACGCGAGCAATCGTTCGGCATGGGCCGTGCGGTCGCCCCCTTCGCTGGTGTAGCCGTTGCCTTGTTCCATGAGAACAGTGCCATTTAAATCCGCTAAAATTGAACCAAACGGATGATCGCCTGATTCGCGGGCCTTCCGCGCCACGTCAAAAGCCAACCTCAACAAATTTTTGTCATCTAATCTCATGTGCAAAACCCTGCTTATTTCCCGCTATCTTGCCACAGAGATGCAGACTTGCAAAAGATTTCAGATTAAGTCTAAGGTTAAGATCGGACGAAGCCACAGAAGCTTAGCCGATTGGGTGTTAAACGGCGGGGTTTGAAGAGTTGGAAAATACGGCACGCCTAGAGTTGCGTGGCATTAGCAAACAATTTCCGGGCGTTTTGGCCAATGACCGCGTCAGCTTATCGGTTATGCCCGGAGAGATTCATGCATTGTTGGGTGAAAATGGCGCCGGAAAATCCACCCTTGTCAAAATGATTTATGGCATAAGCGCTCCAGATTCAGGGCAAATGTTTTGGAATGGCGAGCAAGTTCGCTTTGCCAGCCCAAAGGCCGCCCGTAAACTTGGCATCGGCATGGTGTTTCAGCATTTCTCACTTTTTGAAGCGCTCACTGTGTTGGAGAACATTGCATTAGGGTTGGATAGAAAAACTTCGAAGCGCGATCTGGAAATTGAAATTTTAGGCGTGCTCAAAACCTATGGTTTGAAACTTGATCCGCAGCGCGTGGTTTCCACTCTCAGCGTGGGTGAACGCCAACGCATTGAAATTGTAAGAGCCTTGCTGCTCGATCCCAAATTGTTGATCATGGATGAGCCGACGTCAGTACTAACACCGCAGGAAGTTGGCCAGCTTTTTGAGACTTTGCGCAAACTTGCAATTCAAGGCTGCTCTATTCTTTATATTTCACACAAGCTGCACGAAATTGTAGACTTGTGCGACACAGCCACAATTTTGCGCGGTGGCAAAAAAGTAGCCACGTGTAATCCGCGCAAAGAAACTTCGCGCAGCATGGCCGAGATGATGATTGGCGCTAATCTTAAAGTTATTGCCAAAGATGCCACTCGCAAATTCGGCGAGATTAAATTTGCGGTAAAAAATCTAAGCCTCGCCAAAGTTGGTGATTTTGGCACAGCCCTTCAAGACATTTCGTTCGCCGTAAAAGCCGGTGAAATTTTTGGCATCGCGGGCGTTGCGGGAAATGGTCAAAATGAATTGCTGAAAGCCTTGAGCGGAGAAACTCTGGCCGCCCAGGAAAACGCCATAACAGTTGACGGATCACGCCTCGGGAAATTTGGTCCAACTGCCAGACGACAAATGGGTCTATGTGCCGTTCCAGAAGAACGCAATGGCCATGCAGCAGTTGCAGAATTTAGCTTGTGTGATAACGCCGTTCTTACGGCACGCAACCGCATGAACATGTTGAAAAACGGATTGATCGAAAATCAAAAATCAACTGAGTTTTCTAAAAAAATTATCTCGGCATTCGACGTGAAAGCCCAAGGCCCAAATGCAGTGGCTGGTTCGCTGTCCGGCGGCAATTTGCAAAAATACATTATGGGTCGCGAGATTTTGCAAAACCCAACGGTTCTTGTGGTCAGCCAACCTACGTGGGGTGTTGATGCTGGTGCCGCCGCTGCAATCCACCAAGCGTTAGTTGATCTGGCCGCTTCTGGCTCAGCGATCGTAATTATTTCGCAAGACCTCGATGAATTGCTAACCCTTTGCGACACACTTGCTGTGATAAATTTAGGGCACTTGTCAAAGCCGTTAAAAGTGGGGGCGGTTTCGGTTGAGGAGATTGGGCTGCTCATGGGCGGAATCCACGATGTATCGGAGCCACTCCATGCGCATTAAATTAGAAAAAAGAGCTGAACCGAGCCGCGTGATGTTATTTGCCACGCCAATTGTCGCTGTCATTCTTACCATGATTATTGGTGCCGTGTTGTTTGATGCGCTGGGTTATGATGGCCAACGCACGGTGAAAGAAATTTTCTTCACGCCCGTGTTGGCTTCATACAAATGGTTAGATGTTGCAGCCCGCGCCGCTCCGCTGATTATCATCGCACTTGGCCTCTCTCTGGGCAATCAAGCTAAAGTTTGGAACATAGGTGCCGAAGGGCAATATATTGTTGGAGCACTTTGTGGTGCCATTGTTGCTTATTTTACGCAGAGCGTAACAGGCTCGTGGGTGATCATTCCGATGATGTTGGCTGGCATTGTAGGGGGTGCTGCATGGGCCGCCATCCCGGCCATGCTCAAAACCAAATTCAACGTGAACGAAGTGCTCACCAGTTTGATGTTGGTCTATGTCGCCTTGCAAGTGTTAAGCTATATCGTAACAGGTCCTCTCAAAGATCCGCACGGCCAAAATTTTCCACAAACGGCACCTTTCACTGATGCGCAATTATTGCCGCGTGCCATTGGTAATATCATTCCACCCGGTCTGCTCGTGGCTTTAATTCTCATGCTTGGTTTTTGGCTTGTGGTATCGCGCTCAGTTTATGGCTTTGAGGTTCGCGTTGTCGGTGCCGCACCCAGTGCCGCGCGTTATGCTGGTTTCAATGCGTCCAGCACCGTGTGGAGCACCATGTTAATCAGCGGTGGCATGGCAGGCCTTGCCGGAATTTTGGAGGCTACTAGCCAGTTGGGCCAACTCAATTTAGGCTTTCCGTCGGGCTATGGTTTCACCGCGATTATCGTTTCATTCTTAGGTCGCTTGCATCCCGTAGGTGTGTTCATAGCGGGCATTGTTTTGGCCATCACATATGTGGGCGGTCAGGTCGCCCAAACTGTTGTGCATGTGCCAAGTGCATCAGGCGGCGTGTTTCAAGCCTTGATGCTGTTTCTTATTTTGGCCGCTGATATTTTAGTGCGCTACAAAGTGCGTCTTGTGCGAGGTGCCGCATGAACATGGTCTTTATCATTTCAGCCATCGTCACCATCGTTGGCATATCGACGCCTATTCTTTTGGCTGCAACAGGAGAGCTTGTGGTCGAAAAAAGTGGCGTCCTTAATCTTGGCATCGAAGGTCTGATGTTGGTCGGCGCGGTCACAGGATTTGCGGTCACTTTCACAACATTCAATCCGTGGCTCGGCGTTCTTGCAGCAGCTGCAGCAGGTGCTTCGGCTTCAATGGTGTTTGCGGTTTTGGTGTTGTCGTTGGGGTCTAATCAAGTGGCTACTGGTTTGGCGCTGGCCATATTTGGCATTGGTCTTTCAACACTTATAGGTGCTGGATTTGTTGGCATAATAGTGCCGCCCTTCACCTCCATCTTCCCAGATGTTTTAGCCAAGGATCCGTCTTGGCGGGTTCTCTTTGGGTATAGCCCGCTGGTTTATATGGCTTTAGCCATCGTTGCTGCTGTGGGTTGGTTTTTAAAATACACCCGCGCTGGGCTGGTGCTGCGTGCCGTTGGTGAAAATGATTTATCAGCACATTCAATCGGCTATTCCGTGATCGGCATTCGCTATGGCGCAATCGCCTTTGGTGGCGCATTGGCGGGCATTGCAGGCTGTTATTTTTCGATGGTGATAACCCCAATGTGGGCCGAGCAAATGACCGCGGGCAGGGGCTGGATTGCTCTCGCGCTTGTGGTGTTTGCGGGTTGGAAAACCAGACGCTTGTTGGTTGGCGCTTATTTTTTCGGAATGCTGATGACCTTGGAACTTTACGCCAAAGCTACTGGATTTCTTTATCTCCCATCGCAATTCTGGGCGGCCATGCCTTACATCATGGCCATCGTCGTGCTTGCGATTATTTCATTTCGAGACCGATCGGGAAGTGAGGCACCAGCTTGTCTCGGTAAACCGTTTGTGCCGAATACCTAAAAATTTTTAAACTCAACAAGGAGACGACCAATGACAATATCAAGACGTAACTTACTCAAGACCGCCGCCGCCACTTCAACGTTGCCGCTCTTCGGCAGCAAAGCCTTTGCTGCTGATCCATTGAAAGTGGGGTTCATTTATTTAGGCCCAATTGGTGACTATGGCTGGACCTGGGCCCATGAAAAAGGCCGTAAAGCTATGGTTGAAGCATTGGGTGGCAAAATTGAAGCCAACTATGTTGAAAACGTAAAAGAAGATGCCAGCGCATTGCCGATTCTGCGTGATCTCGCACAACAAGGCCATAAGCTGATCTTCACAACATCATTCGGCTATATGGATCAGTCTTTGCAACTTGCCAAAGAATTCCCTGATGTAAAAATTGAACATTGCACAGGCTTCAAACGTGCCGATAACGTATCAACTTATAATTCGCGCTTCCATCAAGGTCGCTCAGTTTTGGGCACCATTGCTGGCCTTACAACCAAGACCAACACCATTGGCTATCTCGGCTCCTTCAAGATTCCTGAAGTTGTGCTCGGCGTAAATTCATTCACGCTCGCTGCCCAAGCCGTGAATCCAAATGTAAAAGTGAAGTTGATTATGATCGATTCTTGGTTTGATCCTGCCAAAGAAGCAGCAGCCACTGAAACATTGGCAAACCTCGGTTGCGACGTGATCACAGCCCACACTGATAGCCCGGCCACTTTGCAAGTGTGCGAACAAAAAGGCATCTTCGGTTTTGGTCAAGGTGCAGATATGTCTAAGTTTGCGCCAAAGGCTCATCTCACAGCAATCGAAGATATCTGGGGTCCATATTACACCTCGCGCGCTCAAGCAGCGCTCGACGGAACTTGGAAATCCACTGACACATGGTGGGGCATGAAGGAAGGTTCAGTTGTGATCTCTCCCTATAACGCATCCGTGACGCCAGAAATCGCAGCGGCCGCCGATAAGATTAAGGCAGGCTGGTTGGATGGCAGCTATGATGTGTTCACAGGTCCGATAGCTGATCAAGCTGGAGCCGAAAAAGTTGCAAAAGGTGCTCGTCTTGATGATGGCGCTTTGGCAACAATGGATTGGTTTGTGAAAGGCGTTGAAGGCGCATAAGCGTTCCGAAATAAATTTAAAGGGGCTGATGTTGCAAAACATCAGCCTTTTTTATTTGAGTATGGCGCTTCAGTGTTGAAATGTTGATCTGTTGAATAAGTCTGTCAGGTTGCTATCTTCAAAATCACACTATGAGGACAATCTGCATGAAAACCAAAACAAAAATTGCTGTCGTCGGCTGTGGTTTTTTTGCACAAAACCACCTGAACGCTTGGAAAGATTTGGCACCTGAAGGTGCAGAGTTAGTGGCGGTATGCGACGCTGATGCTGGCAAGTCCGAAGCAGCAGCAACAAAATTCGGCGCCAAGGCCTACACAAGTCTGGAACACATGCTTGATGAAGCTAAACCTGATCTGGTTGATGTCATCACGCGGATGGATACTCATCGCGACATTTGCGGCATTTTGGCGGAAAGAAAGATTGCCACAATCGTCCAAAAGCCTCTCGCCCTCACGTGGGCAGATTGTGTCGAAATGGCCAACACCGCGAAAAGCCACGACAGTTTTTTAGCCATTCACGAAAACTTCCGGTTCCAGACCCCTATGATAAAGATGAAATCGCTTTTGAACGAAGGAGTGATCGGTGATGTGAATTGGGCACGACTGGCTTTTCGCACCGGTTTTGATGTATTTGGCAACCAGCCTTATCTCTATGACGAAGAGCGCCTTGTGATATTAGATGTTGGTATTCACGTGCTCGACATTGCTCGTGTGTTGCTTGGTGAAGTCGCCCGAATATCATGTGAGACTCAAAAGCGAAATCCTCGCGTGAAAGCGGACGACACCGCCACCATGCTTTTGCGCCACGTAAACGGAACTGTGAGTGTCGTTGAATGCACCTATATGGCCAAACGCCATCCGGACCTCTTTCCACATACACGCTTAGAAATTGAAGGCAGCAAGGGTTCACTCATTTTAAATTCAGATGATGAAATTATTTTGAGCGATGGCAAGACCAGCCGGATTATCGCCATCGAAAATTCACTGTCCCCGTGGATGGAAAAGCCATGGCATGTTGTTCAGCGTTCGGTCTATGAAACTAATCGCCAACTCATGCTTGCTGCCCGCAATGGCTTAAAAGCATCAACTGATATTGCCGACAATCTTAAAACATTCGCATTGGTCGAAGCCGCATATGCAGCAGCTATCAGCGGTCAAGCGGAAGTTCCCGTTGTATGGCAAGGTTAAATTCTGATCAAATCGCCGAACCCATCAGCCAAACAATTCCACGATGACCGGATAGCTTGAGATATATCAGCGATGCTTGGAATCTGTGCATCACGCTTCGGCTCCTGATGAAACTGTCGAATGAGGCGCAACGGCAGTTCGAGTGTTAGCGGAATTTCAGGACGCGTTTTTAATTTTCTTAAAATGACCGCATAGTCAATATCTCCCGACCCAATCGCACGGTAACGCCAACTACCGTCACGACCAACCACATCTTTCAAATGCATGTGAGCTGCACAGCTGAAAGCAAAATCAATATCTGTTTCGGGGCGAACATCACCTTCAGTGCAGGTGAGGGCGTTCGCCGTATCATAATTCAATTTCAAAAAGTCTGAATTATAACGGCTCACAAGGGCGGCCCCAGATTTTCCGTCACGCATCAAATTGGTCACACCATTCCCGGGGTTTTCCAAAGCAATCACAATGCCCAACTCTTCCGCAAGTGGCAAATTTGCCTCAAGGCATTTTTCAAAATCTGATTGCCGATCAATCGTCGAGGAATTAGTTATGGTATAAGTTGCGCCAATAGCAGCGGCAAACCGAATGCGCCGAGCCAGCATATTCACGGCATCATCTTGCCCGCTATCCATATGAGCAGAAATTGCAATAGACCTAAGGCCATGTTGCTTGAGCTTCTCTGACATCCGCGATGCAGCAACATCAGAAAAATCATCCTCATTAAAATCCATATAGCCTTTGATGTAAGCTGGCTCAACGAGTCCAATTCCTAGATCAGCCAATGTTGCAAATGCCACATCTATCGCATGGCCATCAAAGGCCACTGTGGAAACACTAATTTTGCGAAGGCCAGAATTTTCCATCAGCTATTTCTTTTCTTACCTTCAAGCAAATCAAGGATTATCCGCATCGCATCAAGAATGTTGGTGCCCGGCCCAAAAATTTCGGCAACGCCTGCGGCTTTTAAAAAATCAAAATCGCCCCGAGGAATTACGCCACCGCACACCACAACGATATCTTGGCGTTGATTCTGCTTCAGTATTTCCAACAATTCAGGAATGAGTGTTTTGTGACCAGCCGCTAATGACGACACACCGATGATTTGTACATTTTCAGTGATACCAAGAAGTGCGGCCTCTCTCGGAGTCTGAAAAAGTGGTCCCGAAATAACGTCAAAACCCAAATCTCCAAAAGCCGCAGCAATGACCTTAGCGCCCCGGTCATGGCCATCTTGCCCAAGTTTCGCAATCAATAACCGTGGAGTTTTAAGTTTACTAAAATTCTTGAATCGCTCATGGATAATTTGATATTCAGGATCATCCGTATACTGAGCACTATGAACATTCCTTACAACTTGCGGTGCAGCGCTATGTTCGCCGAACACACGTCGCAAGGCATCAGAAATTTCTCCTACGGTGGCCCGTGAGCGAGCAGCAGAAATTGTCGCCTCAAGAAGGTTGCCGTCTTCACTTCTGGCTACGGCTTCAAGTGCAGCTAGTGCCGCCGCGCATTTTTCGGTATTTCTATGTGCGCGCAGCTGGACCAACCTATCTATCTGCCCTTGGCGCACGGCTTTGTTATCAATCTCGCGGGTAATGATGTGCTCTTCTTGTTCCAAGCGATATTTATTCACTCCAACAATGACTTGCTCACCCTTATCCACACGAGCTTGATGGCGGGTGGAGGAGTATTCAATCTGCTGTTTGGGCCAACCATTTTCAACAGCCTTCGTCATGCCGCCCATGGCCTCCACCTCTTCAATCAACTCCCAAGCTTTTTCAGCCAAGTTATGTGTCAAACTTTCCACATAATAGGAACCAGCAAGCGGATCGATTACATCGGTAATTCCAGTTTCATGTTGCAAGATGAGCTGCGTGTTGCGGGCAATGCGTGAAGAAAACTCAGTCGGCAATGCAATTGCTTCATCAAAAGAATTTGTGTGCAGAGACTGGGTGCCGCCTAGCACAGCTGCTAACGCTTCATAGGCGGTTCGTATAATATTGCTATATGGGTCTTGTTCTTGCAGTGACACACCGGAAGTCTGGCAGTGAGTCCGCAACATCAGAGACTCCGTTTTTTTGGGATTGAAACTTTGCATAATACGCGACCACAAAACCCGCGCCGCGCGGAGTTTTGCGGCCTCCATAAAGAAATTCATACCGATTGCAAAAAAGAATGAAAGTCGGCCAGCGAAATCATCTACATCCAAACCTTTGGCAATGGCGGCGCGAACATATTCGCGCCCATCTGCCAATGTGAATGCTAATTCTTGCACCAAGGTCGCCCCGGCTTCTTGCATGTGATAGCCCGAAATGGAGATAGAATTAAACTTCGGCATTTCTTTTGCGGTGAATGAAATGATATCGGCCACAATGCGCATCGACGGTGCAGGTGGATAGATATATGTATTGCGCACCATAAATTCTTTAAGAATGTCATTTTGTATGGTGCCAGAAAGCTCTCCGCGCGAAACCCCTTGTTCTTCACCTGCCACAATGAAGCAGGCCAAAACTGGAAGAACTGCTCCGTTCATCGTCATCGAAACTGACATATCCTGCAAGGGAATTCCTTCGAACAGAATTTTCATGTCTTCAACGGAATCAATTGCAACACCCGCTTTACCAACATCACCCGCCACCCGCGGATGGTCACTATCAAAACCACGGTGCGTCGCTAAATCAAAGGCAACACTCAAACCCTTTTGGCCCGCAAGTAACGCCTTTCGATAAAATGCATTGGACTCTTCAGCCGTTGAAAAACCTGCATATTGTCTGATGGTCCACGGTCTGCCCGCGTACATTGTGGCACGCGGCCCCCGCGTAAATGGAGCAAAACCGGGAAGCGTTTCCAAATCGAGAGCAGCCACATCATCAGAAGTATAGAGTGGCTTAATAGTGATGCCGTCAGGTGTGGTGGTGATTAACGAAGCAGCCTCCGCTTTTAACTCGCGCGCAGCTAACGCCTCCCAATCGCCGATATTTTTTTTCGGCATTATTCAAATTCCATGATGAGTTGGTCAACCGTAAAGCTGTCACCAACTGCCGCAGTGATATTCTTAACTTTTGCTTTGCGTTCAGCACGCAGCACATTTTCCATTTTCATAGCTTCAACAATTGCCAAATTCTGGCCGATCTCCACCTCATCTCCCGCAGCAACGAGGAGTGCGCGAATGACACCGGGCATAGGGCAGAGCAAAAGCCTCGACATATCCTTCGGCTTTTTGAGTGGCATCAGTTTTGCCAGTTCAGCAACTCGGGAACTGCGCACGGTCACGACTACATCCATGCCGCCCTTGCGCAAGCGAAGTCCTTTTGCGGAATGCGAGATTTTCACACTAAGCTGGCGCACGCCGATTTTAAATTTTCCCAATGTATCGCCAAGCCGCCAGTCGCTGCTGACATGTAATGGTTTGTCGCCCTTGAGGCTGATATCCATCTTACCGTTTTCTGCTGTTGCAATCACTGCAATACTTTGGCCTGCCAGTTGCACGACCCAGTTGGTGCCGACGCGCCTGTGGTGATTTTCCATCGCCCCACCAATCTGACCCGCTCGCATTTCGCGCTTAACGTGAATATATGTTGCGATGGCCGCAAACTCCGAAATCGCATCACCGTCAGGATTAACGCCTTTGAAGCCATCAGGAAATTCTTCAGCTATAAATGCAGTCGTAATATTTCCAGATTGATATCGCGGGTGGCCCATCACTGCAGAAAGAAACGGCAAATTATGGCCGATGCCTTCCACTTCAAAATCATCCAGCGCTTGCGCCATGGCCTGTATGACTTTTTCTCGCGTCGGTGCCCACGTGCAAAGTTTTGCCAACATGGGGTCATAGTAAATCGAAATATCGGCCCCTTCGTAAACCCCGGTGTCATTGCGCAACGTTTCAGTTTCCGCCGGTGGGCGATAGCGCGTCAGTCTTCCAATAGAAGGCAGAAAATTGCGATAGGGGTCCTCAGCATAGAGCCTCGATTCAATGGCCCACCCATTTAGCTTCACATCTTGTTGTGCGAGCACCAATTTTTCACCTGCCGCAATTCGGATCATCTGCTCAACAAGATCAACACCAGTGATTAACTCCGTGACGGGATGTTCCACTTGCAACCGCGTATTCATCTCTAAGAAATAAAAATTGCGTTTGTCATCGACAATAAATTCAACAGTGCCAGCCGATGTGTAACCCACCGCCTTGGCCAGAGTCACAGCTTGTTCACCCATGGCTTTACGCGTGTTCTCAGTTAAGAAAGGTGACGGCGCTTCTTCAATCACTTTTTGGTTGCGGCGCTGGATCGAGCATTCGCGCTCGCCCAGATAAATGCAATTGCCGTGGGCGTCAGCCAAAACTTGAATTTCAATATGGCGTGGTTGTGTTACGAACTTTTCTATAAATATCCGGTCATCACCAAAAGAAGATTTGGCTTCGCTCTGTGACAAAGCAAAACCTTCGCGCGCTTCGGCATCAGAAAATGCGATACGCATACCCTTGCCGCCGCCACCAGCCGTGGCTTTGATCATAACAGGGTAGCCAATTTGATTGGAAATTTTCACGGCGTGCTCGGCGTCCGCAATCAAGTCCATATGACCAGGCACAGTGGAAACACCAGCGGCAGCCGCAATTTTTTTGGAAGTAATTTTATCTCCCATAGCTTCGATGGCTTTGACAGGAGGACCGATAAAAACAACGCCGGCCTTTTCAAGTGCAGCGGCGAAATTTGCATTTTCAGATAAAAATCCATAGCCGGGATGAACTGCATCTGCACCAGTTTGTTTAATCGCTGCAAGTATTCTGTCTATTGCAAGATAGGATTGGGTGGAGGGCGATGGGCCAAGATGAACAGCTTCATCCGCCATCTCTACATGCAGCGCGTTGCGATCGGCATCAGAATAAACGGCTACAGTCTTAATGCCCATTTTACGAGCAGTCTTAATCACGCGGCAAGAGATCTCTCCGCGATTGGCAATCAGTATTTTTTTGAACATCTGGTTTTTCACAACGGCATAGTATCGTGTTTTTTGAATAGCTGCTGTTTCTTTTTGTTGCGCAAAGACGCAAAAGCCCGCGCTATCCGCTTGCGCGATGTGTGCGGCATGATCACTTCGTCAATAAAACCGCGTTCTGCTGCCACAAATGGATTGGCAAAACGCGCTTCATAATCTTTCGTGCGCTCGGCAATTTTTTGGTTGTCGCCCAGTTCACTGCGATACAAAATCTCCACCGCACCCTTGGCTCCCATCACAGCAATTTCTGCGGTAGGCCACGCATAATTTACATCAGCGCCAATGTGCTTTGATGCCATCACATCATAAGCACCACCATAGGCTTTGCGCGTGATCAAAGTCACCATCGGCACTGTAGCTTGAGCATAGGCAAACAAGAGTTTAGCACCATGTTTGATTACGCCGCCATATTCTTGAGCGGTGCCGGGCAGAAACCCTGGCACATCAACCAGAGTTAAAATCGGAATGTTGAAGGCATCACAGAAACGCACAAATCGTGCAGCCTTTCTGGATGAATCAATATCAAGAACGCCCGCCAGAAATTGGGGCTGATTGGCCACAACGCCAATTGTCTGACCTTCAATGCGAATAAAACCAGTGATGATATTTTTGGCGAAGGCTTCTTGAATTTCAAAAAAATCACTTTCGTCTGCCAGTGCTAAAACCAGCTCTTTCATGTCATAAGGCTTGGTCGAACTATCCGGGATTAAGGTATCTAAGCGTTTTTCCAAGCGTTCGGGATCGTCATGAAAAGGTCGCGTGGGCGGCTTCTCGTTGCTATTCAACGGGAGGAAATCAAACAGACGGCGCACTTGTTCCAGCGTTTCAATGTCATTGTCAAAGGCGCCATCGGCCACCGAAGATTTTTGCGTGTGGGTTGCCGCACCCCCAAGTTCTTCCGCCGTCACAATTTCATTGGTCACAGTCTTGACCACATCTGGCCCAGTCACAAACATGTAAGACGTGTCGCGCACCATGAAGATAAAATCAGTCATGGCGGGTGAATAAACTGCGCCTCCCGCGCAAGGCCCCATGATGACGGAAATCTGCGGCACTACACCTGAAGCTTCAACATTGCGCCTGAAAACTTCAGCATAGCCTGCAAGAGAATCTACACCCTCCTGTATTCGGGCCCCACCAGAGTCGTTGAGGCCGATCACCGGCGCACCCGTCTTCACAGCCATGTCCATAATTTTGCAAATTTTCTTGGCATGAGTTTCGGAAAGCGAACCTCCCAGCACGGTAAAATCTTGCGCAAACACACACACCATGCGACCATTGATGGTGCCCCAACCTGTCACAACACCGTCGCCTGCCACTTTTTGTTCTGCCATGCCAAACTCGGTGGCACGGTGGGTGACAAACATGTCATATTCTTCAAAACTATCTTCATCGAGCAGCACTTCAATACGTTCGCGTGCGGTAAGTTTACCTTTGCTGTGCTGCGTATCAATGCGCGATTGACCGCCCCCCATGCGGGCTTGCACGCGGCGTTCCTCAAGTTTTTGGATGATTTCAAGCAAGTGCGCTTCCTTTATTTTGACTTGAGGTTTGATGCCGCGAATTTCATACGGGCAATTTTATAGGCATCCAAAACTGAAATGCCATAAATAAAAATTCCGCCCACATGCCTAGAAAAAAAACTCATATGCTCTGGCATAATTTTCAAACTCACCCAGCCGAGGACTGCCGTGAAAAACAGAAATGTCAGGCCACGCTGCGCTTGGCCGAGGAGTACATGACCGGCCCCCGGCAGCACTAATCCTGCAAACAAAACAAGATATGGATTTTTAGGGCGGTCAGTCATGTCTTTTAATATCTTCGTTCAAAGCTAACAGAATTTGCAGGCACTGCGCTACAATAGTATTGTCAATCACCGTATCGCTAAAATTGGCCTCACGGAAGACTCCATAGCGCAGCCGATCAACCTCTGCCACCTGCACCACGACGCGCAGTCCTTTAGGCGATATTAGAATTTCTTTACCGCGACATTGTTCAAAGTGCAGGAGATGCGGCCTCAGAATTTCAGCAGGCGGGCATAAATCTAGGTTATCCGTCCGCAAAACCGCATGTTCAGGAAAACCTTCTGGTGTTTTTAAACTCTGCGGCAGAAAATCAAAATTGGAAAATGAAGTGGGTCCTGTCGGGCGCATCATCAAATCTAGAATGGCACCAACCTGTTGAGCTTCGGGTAAAGTGATAAGCAACCACAAGCTTGGTAATTTTCGTGTGGCGAGTGTGTCGACAATCGCTTTGAGGTGAAACGCATAGCCTTGGTAGGAGCCCGTCAACGTCCATGTGCCAATAGCATCTCCCTTTTCAATTTTTGCGTCAGTCAGCAAGTTTTGGACCTCGCTGAATAAATGCAAAGGCAATTCTTGCATCTTGCGTTCTGCAGCCCGCCACTGTCGCCACAGCAAATATATTAAACCCAATCCAATAATTATTGCGATGACCTGTTGCATCTTGCGTCCTTGAAAAAATAGGCCCGCCAAAATAAGCGGGCCTATTCAGAGTGTCGGAAAGGATTTTCAATAACCTTTTGGTTTTGGCCACGGCATTGTGAACTGGTCGCCGCGCCGCACATATTGATAGCGATAAAAATGGAACCAGAGTGAAACAATAAGATAGAAAACCACCATGGCGGTCAGCTGTGCGCCATATCCTAAGAAGATCGCAAAATAAGTAACCATGCACAGCAGTAATAAAACAATTGCAGGCAGCGGATGGAACGGATGCGTATATCCACGGCGGATTGTTCCGAGCGGCCATTTGTTGCGGAACATAATGATGTTTATGCTCATAAACGTGTAGTGCAATACTCCAGACAAAATGGAGAATGTAATTGCTTGGCCAAGGTTTGATATAAACGCAAACGCCAATGCAATCGGCACCAGAAACACAATTGCGCGGTAGGGTGTGCGATATTTTGGATGCACAGCTGAGAACCATGTCGGCAGATACCGATCACGGCCCAATGAGAACCATGCCCGTGCCGCATCATTGATACAACCGTTGGCCGAAGCCACAGCCGCTAAGATGGTGGCAATGAACATCATCGTTTCCAAACTCTTGCTGCCAGTTAATTTGCCAGCATCAAGCAATGGATAATAGGTGAAGCCAAGATATTGCCATGGCATCAGCGAAGCACAGATATACCATGTGAGCGAAGCACCAATCAAAAGCGTAATCATGCCAGCCATGGTGCCATAAGGCAGTGAGCGGGCAGGGGAGCGGACTTCTTCTGCGGCCTGCGTGGTGCCCTCAATTCCGAGATAATACCAAATGCCCCAATGGAAAGCAGCAACCACTCCAATCCAGCCGTAAGGCAAAGCATTTTCAGGCGTCACCATATCGCCAAGCTTGAGAACAGCACCTTGGCTCCAAGGTTGCACCGAAAAGAACAACACAATAATTGCAAGATAGGCAATCGCAGTGATGACGAAGTTCACATTGAGTGACATCAGAACGCCGCGATAGTTCAACGCCGCCAGCACCACAATCACTGTGGCGATGATGCCTTTATAATGCCAGTCTCCAAAGCCTTCACCTGCATAGGACTTTACAGTGTCAGCCACGAGTATGGCATTGGAAACTTCAAGCATGGTATAAGCAAAAACCAAATAAAGTGCCACATTGAAGGCCATCAATGGCCCCACAATATGTTTGGCTTGCGCATATTGACCACCGGCTGCGGCAACTGTGGAGGTAACTTCCGAGTCGATCATTGCAACTGACGTATAGAGAAGCCCCACCACCCAACAGATGATGAGCGCAGCAAGTGTTCCGCCCTTATCAGCGGCAAAATTCCAGCCCGTATATTCACCGACTAAAACAATGCCGACCCCTAAAGCCCAAACGTGAGCAGGGCCTAATACGCGCGAGAGAGAGATTTTTTGTGGAGCGCTTCCGGCTGTGTTTGCGTGTGCCATTTTCGCCTCCTTAAACTTTGTGTTTTTCAAAAGTAGCTTCGATCTCGCCTTCGCGCGATGATGTCAGCGTTGCCTCAGAATAGGAAGTATCGGTCTTGTACCAGTCATAAAGCATCCACAGCGCAAAAGCTGCCGAGAGTGCCCAGCCTAAATTAGCAAGTGTGGTCCACATGTTAGCACTTCCTCATTTATCGTTGAATTTTTCGTTGATGACATCGCGGTATTCCCGGTCAGATGCCATAAACAGAAAAACAAAATAGCCGATCAGCACAGCCGACATGATGAGAAGCTGCATCCAATCAATTGTATAATCAAATTTGTTTTGAATAATATCATGAGCCGCAGCAGCATCAGCATAACCTAGCTTGTTCCACTGAGCCACTTGCGCCGGAGTTTGACCAAGTGCTTCCCACGTTGGATTATCAATTTTTATGATCGCCCGTGAAACGCCAGCCCAGCCCGCCTTGAGGGGCAGCCAAAGCGCCAAGAAAATCGCCGCGACCACAAATGCAATATCAAAAACTTGCATCGCCTTGGATTGTTCTGGTGGAATATATTTTGCCATTGATACCTCCCCTAGCTTTTTTGATTGTTGGCTTCGTCAAGGTGCTTAATGTCGAGGCCATAAATAAAATGTTTGTCCTCGGCATAGTTTTTCACCATGGCCGCAATAGAAGCTGTGTTAAAAATAAGCACGGCCGCCGCCGCCAAAACCACAACAGTGCGAACACCGCTGTCCGGGATATATGGCCACGACATTATGAGAACAAAAAGTACTGCGATCCAGAGAACCGCCACCATAAGCCAAGCACCGCGCACATCTGAGCGATACATAGCCTCAATGCGTTGATTGAGGTCCGACATTTGTTTCCTCCCAGAAGGCTTGGCAGCTGTTTCCCCGCAACCTGCAAAACCCACCCCTTGTTTATTTTTATGCTACGGGGCAACTTTATTATCTGACAGGAAACGACCCTATGATCCACTTGTCAAGGATGCTATCTCGCAGTTGCAGAATCTGAGGAATACCATGTTGAAATCAGACACTAAATTGGGTGAGTTCCAAAATCCACATGCGGATGCAAATATCGACTCACGCTATTTAGAGGAAGCAATCGGTCGTGAAGTAAAACGATTTCGAGAAAAATTGGGTCTTACAATTTCGGAATTGGCCAAAGCTGCATCCATGTCGGCCGGCATGTTGTCAAAAATCGAAAATGGGGCAACTTCGCCATCGCTTGGCTCCCTCCAAGCCTTGAGCAAAGCCTTGGCCGTGCCATTCACGGCATTTTTTAAAGGTTATGAAGAAATCCGCGATGCAACTTTCGTAAAATCCGGGCAAGGCCTTACAATTGAGCGGCGCGGCACCCGAGCGGGGCATCAATATCAATTGCTGGGCCATTCCACCCACGGCCCAGTAATGGTTGAGCCCTATTTGATTACGCTAACCCATGAAACTGATGTGTTTCCAACTTTTCAGCATCCCGGCATGGAATTCCTTTACATGCTGGAAGGTAATGTAGTTTATCGCCATGGCGATAAAACCTATGACATGCATCCCGGCGACGCACTGTTCTTCGATGCGGAAGCGCCGCATGGCCCCGATGAACTGAAAAAGCTTCCAGCGCGCTATTTAAGCGTCATTAGTTACCGCCGCGACGAATAAACCTATTCCTGTTGTGAAATAAACATTCCTGACAGTTGAAATGTTGGAATGACCCTGATAGTCTAAGTTCATTCAGAGGAAAAAGCTCATGTGCGGTATTGTCGGTCTATATCTGAAAAATCCTAAGTTAAAATCCAAGCTTGGCAAAATGTTTAAACCCATGCTGATTGAAATGACCAATCGCGGGCCAGACTCAGCGGGCGTTGCCATTTATCGCAACCCCACCAAGAAATCTGAAACCAAGTTTTCTCTGGCCCACAATGACGCCAGTTATGATTGGAAGAAAATTGACGTGGGCCTTGAGCGGGCCTTGAAATGTGATTGCACCATCAAGAAAATTGGTAATCACTGCATTCTTGTTACCACCGCCAAAGAAGCGGCTGTCGTAAAGTGGTTGAAAGAATACCATCCTGAAGTACGCGTCGTAGGCTCGGGCCATACGATTGAGATTTTCAAAGAAACCGGCCTGCCAGCCAACGTTTATGACAAGTTCGATCTGGATAACGCAAGTGGCACCCACATCATTGGCCACACGCGCATGGCAACCGAAAGTGCCGTAACCACAGCAGGCTCGCATCCTTTTGCAACAGGGGCAGACCTCTGCCTCGTTCACAATGGATCGCTGTCAAATCATAATCGCCTGCGTGAAACATTGCGTAAAGAAGGCATGGAATTTCAAACTGAGAACGATACCGAAGTGGCCGCCGCTTATATGACGCATAAATTGCGCACAGGTTCCACACTTACAGAAGCGCTTCAATCCGGCCTCAAAGACTTAGATGGCTTTTTCACATTCTTGGTTGGCACCGCCGATGGCTTTGCCGTGGTGCGCGATCCCATTGCCTGCAAACATGCTGTGATGGCAGAAACCGATGATTGGGTGGCCATGGCAACAGAGTATCGTGCCATAGCCCATTTGCCCGGAGCCGACACAGCAAAAATCTGGGAACCGGAGCCAGCGAAGATTTATAAATGGGGACATGCATGAACGAACTTGACCAAACCAAAGTTGGTGTGCGCGGCATAAATTCCACGCTGCAAACCTTGCTCGCCAACACCAATGAAAAACATTGGGTGGTGAAAAATCCAAAGGGCCAACACAACATTGCAGTGGGTCTCAGTGCGCCGCTGCAAGTCGATATCAAGGGACATGTTGGTTTTTACTGCGGTGGCATGAATCAAAATTCGGAAATCACTATTCACGGCCATGCTGGCGTCGGCACTGCTGAAAACATGATGTCAGGTTTAGTCTGGGTTAAAGGTAATTCATCTGAATCCGCTGGCGCAACAGGCAATGGCGGTCTTCTGGTGATTGATGGCGATGCCTCGTCACGCTGTGGCATTTCCATGAAGGGCATTGATATTGTCGTAGGCGGTTCTGTCGGTCACATGTCGGCTTTCATGGGCCAGCGCGGCAACTTGATTGTGTGCGGCGATGCTGGCGATGCGCTGGGAGATTCAATTTATGAAGCGCGGCTTTACGTTAAGGGCAAAGTTGCAAGCCTTGGTGCTGACTGCATTGAAAAAGAAATGCGCGCTGAGCACATTGCCGATTTAGAACGGTTGCTCAAAGCCGCAGGACGCACAGAAAAGCCAAGTGAGTTCAAGCGCTATGGCTCTGCCCGCAAACTTTACAATTTCAGCGTTGATCACGCTGACGCCTATTGAGGTCAACATGGAAAGCACTCCCCGCACACCGCCGCGGAAATCGGCAACCTTTGATGATGCAACATTGGCCGAAATCCGCCGTGCCGCATCTACAGGCATTTATGATATCCGTGGCGCAGGTGCCAAACGCAAACTGCCGCATTTTGATGATCTACTTTTCCTAGGCGCATCAATCTCGCGCTATCCTCTCGAAGGCTACCGTGAGAAATGCGGCACCGATGTGATCTTAGGATCGCGCTTTGCAAAAAAACCAATCCATTTGCAAATCCCAATCACCATAGCTGGCATGAGCTTCGGTTCGCTCTCCGCCAATGCCAAAGAAGCACTGGGCCGTGGCGCATCGGCTGCTGGCACATCCACTACCACTGGCGATGGCGGAATGACACCTGAAGAGCGCGGCCAATCCAAACATCTCGTCTACCAATATCTGCCATCACGTTACGGCATGAACCCAGATGACCTGCGCAAAGCTGACGCCATTGAAGTCGTGATTGGCCAAGGTGCCAAGCCCGGCGGCGGCGGCATGTTGCTCGGCCAGAAAATTTCGGACCGTGTGGCCGCGATGCGCTGTTTGCCCAAAGGCATTGATCAGCGTTCGGCTTGTCGCCATCCAGATTGGACGGGTCCTGATGATCTTGAAATTAAAATTGCCGAACTGCGCGAAATCACCAATTGGGAAAAACCCATCTATGTGAAAATCGGCGGCGCACGCCCATACTATGACGTAGCACTAGCTGTGAAGGCTGGTGCCGATGTTGTGGTGGTGGACGGTATGCAAGGTGGCACAGCGGCCACACAAGAAGTGTTCATCGAACATGTGGGCCAGCCCACGCTGGCTTGCATTCGCCCCGCCGTTCGTGCGTTGCAGGAACTTAACATGCACCGCAAAGTGCAGCTGATAGTGTCCGGCGGCATTCGTAATGGTGCAGACGTGGCCAAAGCTCTGGCGCTCGGTGCCGATGCAGTGGCGATTGGCACGGCAGCGCTTGTGGCCTTGGGTGATAACGATCCACATTATGAAGCCGAATATAATGCGCTTGGTACAACGGCGGGCGCCTATGATGATTGGCATGAGGGCCGCGACCCTGCGGGCATCACCACGCAAGACCCGGTTTTGGCCGCGCGTCTCGATCCTGTAAAAGCCGGGCGCAGACTTTACAATTATTTGAAGGTTTTGACTTTGGAAGCGCAAACCATCGCGCGAGCCAACGGCAAATCGCATGTGCATAATTTAGAACCCGAAGACCTTTGCGCTCTCACAATCGAAGCTGCTGCCATGGCCCAAGTGCCGTTGGCGGGTACGGATTGGATACCGGGGAAGATGAGATTTTAGTACGATAAGAAATTTAGGGAGCGGAAACGATGGCATTAGATCTCGTAAAATACGCGGCAAAAAACAAAGTTAAATTCTTCTTGTTTAACTACACGGACTTGTTTGGCGTTCAACGCGCCAAACTGGTTCCTGCGGAAGCTGCCAACAAAGTGCAAAAATCTGGTGCAGGCTTTGCAGGCTTTGCAACATGGCTGGATCAAACCCCAGCTCATCCAGATGTTCTCGTATTCCCCGACACCGACTCGATCATTCAACTTCCTTGGCGGCCCGATGTCGCTTGGATTGCGGGTGACCCGCACATGAGTGGCAAGCCACTCGAACAAGCCCCCCGCCTTGCCTTGAAACGCGGTATGGAAAAAGCCGCCAAGAAAAATATGAAACTCATGGCAGGCTGCGAGCCTGAATTTCATTTGATCAATGCCGATGGCACGGCGGTTTCTGACGATAAAGATACGCAAGAAAAACCCTGTTACGATCAATCGGCCATCATGCGCCGCTTGGATGTGATCGGTGAAATCTGCACCACCATGACCACACTTGGCTGGGGCCCCTATCAAAACGACCACGAAGACGCCAATGGCCAATTCGAAATCAACTGGGATTTTAATGACGCTTTGACCACCGCAGATCAACTGGCGTTTTTCAAATTCATGGTGAAGTCCATCGCCGAAAAGCATGGAATGCGCGCCACCTTCATGCCCAAGCCCTTTATCAATCTCACGGGCAATGGCTGCCACGCTCATCTTTCCGTATGGGACAATGCCCGCAAGAAGAATCTGTTCCACAGTGACTCAGATGAAATGGGCCTCACGCCGCTGGCTTATAATTTCTTGGGCGGCCTCATCGAACATGCGGATTCGCTTGTGGCTATTACGAACCCCACTGTGAATTCCTACAAACGCATCAATGCGCCTCGCACCATTTCTGGCGCCACATGGTCGCCCAGCACAGTGACCTATGGTGGCAACAATCGAACCAACATGGTGCGCATTCCTGATGCGGGTCGCACCGAGTTCCGCTTGCCGGATAATGCGGCCAATCCATATCTCATGCTTGCAGGCATTCTTGCCGCTGGTATGGACGGCATTGAAAGGAAGCTTCACCCCGGCGAACGCCAAGACCTCGATATGTACACCCAAGGCCACACAGTGAAAAACGCCAAGAAGCTGCCACTCAATTTGCTTGACGCTCTTCGAAATTTTGAAGCCAATAATGTTTTGCGTGCTGCTTTAGGAGATGAGCTGTCATCCGGTTACCTCAAATTGAAGTATAACGAGTGGAACCAATATTGCCGCCATCTCACCCAATGGGAACGCGACACCACTCTGGACTGCTAATGAAATACTCGCTCTTCTCACTGCTGAAAAATTCCCTGTCGGGCCATAAGAACTGGACTCCGGCTTGGCGGTCACCTGAGCCAAAGAAAGAGTATGATATCATCATTGTGGGGGGCGGTGGGCATGGCTTAGCCACGGCCTACTATCTCGCCAAAGAACATGGCCACAAAAATATCGCCGTGCTGGAAAAGAATTATATCGGCTCAGGAAATGTGGGCCGTAACACCACCATCATCCGTTCCAACTATCAGCTGCCCGGCAATAATCCGTTTTATGAATTGTCGATGAAGCTTTGGGAAGGGCTGGAACAAGATTTCAACTTCAACGCCATGGTCTCGCAGCGCGGTGTTCTCAATCTCTGTCACACCGATGCGCAACGCGATGCATTTGCTAGGCGCGGCAATGCCATGCATCTCGACGGTGTCGACGCAGAATTGCTCGACAGAGAGGCCGTGCGCGAAATGTATCCATTCTTCGATTATGACAATGCCCGCTTCCCTATCAAAGGTGGACTGCTCCAACGGCGCGGCGGCACAGTGCGTCATGATGCAGTGGCGTGGGGTTTTGCGCGCGGTGCTGATTTGCGCGGCGTGGATATTCTGCAAGGGTGCGAACTCACCGGCATTCAAACGGAAAACGGTAAAGTGGATGGCGTGCAAACGTCACGCGGCGCAATCAAGTGCAAAAAACTTGCGCTCTGTGCCGCAGGTCACTCGTCAGAAGTCGCCGCAATGGCCGGATTGAAACTACCTATCGAAAGCCACGTGCTGCAAGCCTTCGTATCTGAAGGCCTAAAGCCATACATTGAAGGGGTGGTAACATTCGGTGCGGGCCATTTCTATGTTTCGCAATCCGATAAAGGCGGCCTGGTTTTTGGCGGCGATATTGATGGTTATAATTCTTATGCGCAGCGCGGAAACTTGCCGATGGTAGAACATGTGATTGAGGCGGGGGTCGCCATGATCCCATCACTCGCCCGCGTGCGTGCGCTTCGCTCATGGGGTGGTGTGATGGATATGTCGATGGATGGCTCGCCGATCATTGATAAAACCTCCGTACACGGACTATATCTCAATGCGGGCTGGTGTTATGGCGGTTTCAAAGCAACGCCGGCATCAGGTTGGTGCTACGCGCATTTAATCGCAAAAGACGAACCGCATAAAGTTGCCACCGCATTTCGCTTGCATCGATTCAGGACTGGCCATATGCTTGATGAAAAGGGGCAGGGTGCTACACCCAATTTACACTGATGCTCATCCCTTGCCCCCATTGCGGAACCAGACCTGTCGAGGAATTCACATTCCTTGGCGATGCCAATGTTAAACGTCCGGAGAATTTGGACGATTCAAACTGGCAAGCATATGTCTACGAACGCGATAATCCACGTGGAAAAATTGATGAATTCGCGCATCACTCTGGAGGCTGCCGCGCATGGTTGGTCGTGTCACGTGACACCAAAACCCACGAAGTCTTCGGTGCGGTGATTGCCAAAAATTTTAAGCGGAAGCAAAAATCATGACGGGCTTTCGTATTAAGAACGGCGGATTGATTGATCGCGATACAAGTTTGAATTTTAAGTTCGATGGCAAATCATTTATTGGCCATCAGGGCGATACGCTTGCCTCTGCACTGATTGCCAACGATGTGCATTTGATGGGCCGTAGCTTTAAATATCATCGCCCACGCGGCGTTATCTCAGCAGGTGTATCTGAGCCCAACGCGCTGGTTGAGTTGCGTGAGGGTGGACGCAAGGAAGCCAACACCCGCGCCACCATGGTGGAACTCTATGATGGCCTCGCTGCGCAATCGCAAAATCGCTGGCCCAGTTTAAATTTTGACGTTGGGGCCGTGACCTCACTCGCGTCTTCGATTTTTGTTGCAGGCTTCTATTATAAAACCTTTATGTGGCCCAAAAGTTTCTGGGAAAAAATCTATGAGCCGCTGATCAGAAAAGCCGCAGGCCTTGGCACAGCTTCGAAACAAGCTGACCCTGATACATATGAAAAGTCTTATGCCCATTGTGATTTGCTCGTTGTGGGGTCCGGCCCCGCTGGATTAATGGCGGCACTCACGGCAGCGCGTTTAGGCGCGCGCGTGATCCTCGCCGATGAGGGTTCGCGCTTGGGTGGCTCACTGCTGTTTGAAAATGAAGAGATCGGCGGGCAATCAGGTTATGATTGGTCGCAGAGTGTTCTCGCTGAACTTGCATCTTTGCAGAATGTAACCCTGATGCCACGCACCACAATCTTTGGCTGGTTCGACGGAAATATTTTTGGCGCTCTAGAACGAGTGAATGATCACGTGGCCGTGCCTGCGCCTTTCGAACCACGCCAGCGCTATTGGCGTATTCACGCCAAACGTGCTGTGCTAGCCGCTGGTGCCGAAGAGCGCCCGTTGGTGTTCGGTGGCAATGATGTGCCGGGCGTCATGTTGGCCTCGGCCATGCGTCATTGTTCAAATCGTTATGCAGCAGCAGCCGGAAAATCGATTGCGATATTTGCGAACAATGATTCCAGTTTGCGTACAAGCATTGATATGAAAGCACATGGTGTGAACATCGCTGCTGTAATCGACACGCGTAAGGGTGGCCGCATTCTCAATGTCAAAGGCGGTAAAGGTGTTTCATATATAGAAACATCAATGGGAAAAATTCCTTGTGATGCTGTTGCCATGTCTGGTGGCTGGTCGCCAATCGTAAACCTCATGTGCCACCGGGGCGCAAAACCCATTTGGGATGAAGCCATCGCTGCTTTCAAGCCGCCAGATGTAGGTGCTGAATTTACTGCCATTGGAAGTGCCGCTGGCCACATGTTGCTGTCCGAGTGTTTGGCGGGTGGCGCACGCGCAGGCACAATGAAGAGCCGCGTTCCCGCCACCCCAAAATGCCGTGACGAAGCATTCGCAATTCAACCTTTCTGGTGGGTAAAAGAATCCATAGGAAAGGCCTTCATCGATTATCAGAATGATGCCACAGCCAAAGATTTGCCGCTCGCTGCCAGGGAGGGTTATGGCCATGTCGAATTGGCCAAGCGCTACACAACAACCGGCATGGCCACCGACCAAGGCAAACTTGGTAATGTGAATGCAATAGCTATTCTCGCCGAAGCGTCTGGCAAATCTATTCCCGAAATGGGCACCACAACGTTCCGCCCCTTCTACACGCCAGTGTCGTTCGGTGCTTTCGCTGGTCCCTTCACTGGCCACCATTTCCAACCCGTGCGCAAAACACCTTTGCATGATTGGGCTGTCGAACAAGGTGCGGTATTTGTCGAAACCGGATTGTGGATGCGCTCCTCATGGTTTCCCGAAGCGGGCGAAGATTGGCTGGCTTCTGCCTCGCGCGAAGTGAAATCGGCACGCGCCTCGGTGGGCCTTTGTGATGTGTCCACACTGGGCAAGATTGATATTCAAGGCAAAGATGCAGGGGTGTTTCTGGACCGCCTTTATTGCAATACCTTCAGTACACTGAGCATCGGCAAAGCCCGTTATGGCTTGATGCTGCGTGAAGATGGCATTGTGTTTGATGACGGCACCACATCGCGCTTAGCCGAAGATCATTATGTGATGACCACCACCACGGCAAATGCGGCCCGCGTGATGAGCAACATCGAATTTGCTCATCAAGTGCATTGGCCGGAACTGGATGTGCAATATGTTTCGGTGACTGAACAGTGGGCGCAAATGGCGGTGGCTGGTCCTAAAGCTCGCGCCACGCTGCAAAAACTGGTTGATAAATTGACGCTCAATGATGAATCCGTGCCTTATCATGCTGCTCAAGAAATCACCATCATGGGCGGAGTTGAAGCCCGCCTGTTTCGCATTTCATTCTCCGGTGAACACGCTTATGAATTGGCGGTGCCCGCAGACTTCGGCAATGCCGTGGCCCGCGCCATCATGCAAGCAGGTGCAGAATTTGGCATTGTGCCCTACGGCGTTGAAGCACTTTCAATGATGCGCATCGAGAAAGGCCATGTGGCGGGTGGTGAATTGAACGGCACAACAACCGCTGGAGATTTAGGCTTGGGCAAAATGATGTCGACCAAGAAGGACTATATTGGTCGCAAAATGGCGCAACGCGACGGTTTGATTGATCCGATGCGGCAATGCGTCGTGGGCATAAAGCCAGTGGACCGTACTATGAAAATGCGTTCTGGGGGACATTTGTTAAAGCAAAGTGATGCGCCGTCCATGCAGGCCGACCAAGGTTACATCTGTTCGGTCGCGTGGTCGCCGATGCTCAATATGTGGTTGGGCCTCGCACTTTTCTCGAATGGTCGTGCGCGGCATGGTGAAATTGTAAAAGTTTTTGATGGCTTGCGCGGGCATCATTACGTCGCTGAAATTTGTGATCCCGTTCATTTTGATCCCAAGAATGAGAGGCTCCATGCTTAGAACCTCAGCGTTATTGGGCGTAGCAAAACCGGGCCGCTTTGGTGCCGACAAGGGCGAACCCGGCGTGACCTTCTCGCTCACCCAACCCTCATCCATGATCATGGTCATCGCCCGCAAAGGAAAAGCTAAGGCTTTGAACGAGGCTTTAGCCGCGATTAAAAAAACCACCGTGCAATGGGCGGGCCCGGATCAATACTATGTCTACAATGCTCCGTACACGGAATTAAAAAAGAAACTCGAAGGCGTCGCCTCGGTTTCAGATCAAAGCCACGGACGCGTGATGTTCCAGATCGCAGGACAGAAAGCTCGCGCCGTTTTGGCAAAAGGCACACCTGTTGATTTGCATGAAGCTGACTTTCCCATCGGCAAATCCGCTCTCACGCAAATGGCGCATGTGTCTGTTCATCTTACAAGAACAGGCGATGATGAGTTTACGCTTTCGGTGTTCCGAGGCTTCTCAGAAAGTTTCTGGGAATGGCTCACGAGCCAGGCCGGCGAGTTTGGCTATCAAGTAAGTTAGGCCTTTGTCGGTTCAACATGAAACAGCCGGTCAGACGTTGAATCAAATGCATCAGTGTAAAATTTCTGTTGGGCCTCAAGGGCGGTCAACGTGTTGCGCATCAAAATGGAAACAGTGACTGGGCCCACGCCACCGGGCACCGGCGTAATCCATCCAGCAATTTCGGCGCAATTTTCAAAATCTACATCACCCACAGTGACGGATTTTCCGCCTTCTTCAATCTGATTGATGCCAATGTCAATGATTGCGGCACCAGGTTTAATCATGTTGGCGGTAATAAATCGTGGTTTGCCGACCGCCACAAACACTGCATCAGCCGAGCGTGAATGCACCATCAAATTGCGTGTCATGTGGTGGCAAACTGTCACTGTGGCTCCTTCTGCCATCAACAAAAACGCGATGGGTTTTCCCACAATTTCAGAATGCCCAATAACCACAACTTCCAAGCCCTCAAGCTTCAAGCCTGTTCTCTTTAAAAGTTCAACCGAGGCCGCTGCCGTGCAAGGTGCCAAGGCTACGTCCTTGTAAACGATATTGCCGATAGAGGCAGGGTGCATTCCCTCGACATCTTTGAGCGGATGAACAGCAGTTTGCAATTCACGCACATTGAGATGCCTCGGAATCGGCCGCTGAATAATAATGCCAGTCACCCGGGGATCGGTGTTCAAAGCTTCAATCAACCCCAGCATTTCCATGCGAGAAATTGTCTCTGGTAAAACACGTTCTTCAAATTGAATGCCGGCCTTGGCGGCGCCCTTGGCTTGGTTGCGAACATAAAGATTGACTGCTGCCACGTCGCCAATTGAAATTGAAACAAGTTTTGCGGGCCAACCTTTGACAGCCAAGCTTTCGACTTTTGCGCGGGTTGCGGCCAAAATTTCATCCGCCACGGGCCTGCCGAGGAGAGCGTTATTTGCAATAACTTTGTTCATGTGAGTCCCGAAATTAAAAATGCCGCCATCACATAGCAATGGCGGCACAAGATTCCTAACGTTGATTATGCTGGCAATGTGAAGAACCAATTAGACCACAAAACCACAACAGCTCCGGCAGCCAGTGCGAGATAAGGCAACATGCCTGCTTTCTTCTCGCCCATGTCACCGTCTTTTAGACCTAAAGCTTCAAGCGCACCTTTTGGGAACTTGCCACCGTCTTGGATATTGTGACGATAGTAGAACACGGGGATGATGAGGGCTGCAAAAATTAAACCAGCCCACAATGCGTTGGAGTAACCCCACACCTTTGCACCAGCACCCAAAAACAGCGCATTCACAAAAGCCAACAGCGTGTTGAAACCTATGAGGGCTGTAGGAGCCTTCCAAGGCCGCGCGATGTGACCAGAGTCCATGCGATGAATCCAACCAGCATTCAAATTCAAGAAATTGAAAATGATGTAGCCCACGTTAGAAATTGCCAACACATAGAAATAACCCCCAGCATCGGACGCCAACGCCAGCAAGAACAAGTTGAACACAAAATCTGTCCACATAGCTTTGCTTGGCGCACCATTGGCATTCACACCGCTCAAGTAGCGTGGCAACCAACCATCAACGGACCCTTGATAAAGCGTGCGTGATGAACCGGCCATCGCTGTCATAATAGCAAGGAATAAAGCGAGGATCATCAAGATCACAAATATCTGTGTGATCACCGGATGGCCGCCAACCATATTTCCCAGCGCTTCAGCAACACCAGTGCCGTCAACAATGCCACCAGCAAGCAAGCCAGATTGACCCAGCACACCTTGGAATGAATATGGCACAAGGAAGAAGAACACACAGCACAGAAGACCAGAATAGAAAATTGCTTTGAACGTATCAGTCTTTGGATTCTTCAATTCGCTCGTATAACAAACTGCTGTTTCAAAGCCGTAGGTGGACCATGCCGCAATATAAAGCGAACCCAAAATAAGTGTCCACCCGCCAATGCTCCATGTGCCGTCAACACCTGAATAGGCAGCTGTCGGCGGCAGAAGACCAGTCACGTTTGCACTGTTAATAGCACCCGTTAAAATTGGCACCAACCCTACTAAAAGCAACGGCACCAAAACAATGACCGCCAACCATTTTTGCGCTTTAGCTGTTGACGCAATGCCGCGATGCTGAATAGCAATCATGAGCAACATCAACGCTGCGCCAATCACAAACTTGGCATTGAAGTGCAATCCACCAAGACCGGGAATGTTGAACGTCAAAAATTCCCAATTGCGAATGGCAGGCGTTGCCGCAGTGGTCGCGGCTGCAATCGCATCGGCCGCAAGTTTGCCTGCATTGGCCGGATCAGCCAACCACGCAATCACTTCAGCAGATTGCTCGGTGAAAATTGGAATCGGAAAAAGCGCATTAAGAATATAACCAGCGGCAATGACGCAACCGAGTGAAAGCACTGGGCTCCACGCAAACCAGTTGCACCACACAGAAAGGGGGGCCACTATTTTAGAATAGCGCAACCATGCCGTTGCGCCGTAAATCGACGTGCCGCCAGATTTGTTGCCAAACATGCCGGCCATTTCAGCGTAAGTGAATGACTGTAAAAAGCCCATGATCATTGAAACGATCCAGACCAAGAATGCAACTTTGCCAGCTGTGCCAGCAATGCCGCCAATCGAGAAGAGCACCAGAGGCGGCACGCCTGCGGCAACCCAGAAGGCACCCTTCCAGTCTAACGCGCGGACCAGTCCGCCCAAATTATCTTTAGTTGACATAATTGTTCCCTCCATATGTCCCATAGTGACAAGAATGGAGTGCCCGCTTCTAATTGGTGGACTCGCCCCTTCTTAGGAAACAATTTTTACTGACATTATATCGACGGTCAAGTTAAACTGTGTAATAATACGTCCAAGATGACCATATTTGTCCCACAATCTCGTAGTTTTCCAGCAGCAAGCAGCATATTGCGACCCGGAGAGCGCGCATTGCCACCTAATGTTGAGCGTTACCCCATCGCGGGCGGAGGCTCGCTGACAGTCAAGGTTAAGGCAGGCGACAAATTCACTCTCAAAGATGTCCAAGGCGGCCAACCTGTCGTATTGAGTTTTTCTGATGCCAAGGGCCGCAGTGATGTCAACGCAATCGGCGGGCGTGGTCAATCACTACAAATTTTTGGTCATGCCAGTCCCGCAGGCACACTTGCTGAGTTTTGGGTAAATCAAGACGGCAATTTGAAAATCATGACACCTGCTATTGATATGAGTCCTGAAGCGCAGGACACAGTAACTGATATTGAGCTGCGTCTTACGCGGGCCCACCCAAAACTGAAAATCATCGGCGATGATTTGCCAGAACCTTTAGGCGATATTCTACAAGACATTCGCATTCGTGCCGCCACCGCCCGCAGCTTCCACGTGAAGGCTGGTGAATATATTCAAATCATCGATGTCTCCGGCCGCCAGATGACTGACTTC
>JANOXS010000077.1:0-80842 GCA_031418535.1 Hyphomicrobiales bacterium
CTTGCGCGTCATCCCCGTGCTCTTGCTTTTCGCCCCATCCATTAAAACCCAATTCACTGGCCGCAAGTTCGCCTGCGTCATTCACTACAAAAGTTGGTCCACTATCGCGGGCCCACAAGTCTTGAACTTGAACGGGCCAAACCTCAACGCCAGTCTTGACCCACAGCTTCGCTTCCTCGGCTTGTTCCGGCCGCGCCAGCAAAACCACAGGCTCAAACTTTGCGACAGTATTGGCAATAAGCGCAATCTTTTCGCGCACCGCATCAAGATCATCTTGATTGCCGTAAATTGATTTCAGTGCGGGCCACTGCATAAATGTGCGGTCATGTGGGTCAGATTCAAGTGGCATGTGAAAGCCAGCGGCTTTGGCTGAAGTAAGTTCCGTCGTAGTGCCCCACGATGGCGCAGCAGCACCACCTGCCAGAGCGCCTAAAGTGGTTTGCAAAAACCTCCGCTTCGTCATCATTGCGTCATCCCCTGTTTAGAGAGGGCTGCTCTTGCGTGATGCAATGAATGGCACCGCCACCTGCTGCAATCGCATTGACCTGCACCATCACAACTTTGCGGTCGGGGTATGCGCTCTGAATAGTCGCTAAGGCCTTGGCATCGCCGGGAATGCCATAACCCGGAACAATCACACCACCATTGGCAATGTAGAAGTTGATGTATGACCTGCAAAAAATGTTGCTGGTCACTTCCGCCTCAACGGCCTCTTCGAGGGGGATGATCTCAAAGGCTCGGCCCTTGGCATCAGTCTGGCTTCGAAGACAAGCAAGATTTTCTTTGAGAATTCGCGAATGTGGATCGCGAGGGTCTGGATTGGCTTCAAACAGCACCACACCCGGGCGAACATAAGCACACATACCATCCACGTGGCCGTCAGTCTCTTTGTCCATCGGGTCGCCTGGTAACCACACCACCTTGTCCACGCCCAACATCGCCTTAAGCTCAGACTCAGCCAGCGCCTTATTAACACCGGGATTGCGATTAGGATTTAGAATACTTGTTTCAGTAATGATCAACGTGCCCTCGCCATCTAAAGCAAAAGATCCGCCCTCGGTCGTCAACCAAGAAGTACGAACTTCAGCGCCCTCGCGCTGCAAAATGCGCCCTGCCAATTTATTGTCTTCATCCCACGGCGCGTGCTTGCCACCCCATGCATTGAAGCGCCAATCAACGCCTGCCAGCACACCCTGCGAATTGCGCACAAAGGATGGTCCACAGTCCCGTGTCCAGAAATCATTGACCGGAATGGCCACCACGTCAGCCATGTTGCCAAGGCGTTTTCGAGCTGTATCGGCATGGTCAGGGTGGGCCACCACGGTCACAGGTTCGAATTGCGAAATCGCTTCAACAATGTTCAAGTATTCGGCTTGCATGGGGGCAAGCCGTTCCTCGTAAAGGTCTTCGCGGTGCGGCCAAATCATCCATGTCCGTTCGTGCCGCTCAAATTCAGCAGGTTTTCGAAAGTCTCCTGAAGAATGAACTTCGTTCACAGAAAGGTCAGTTTTTGCTGCAGTATTCAAGTTCCAAAACTCCGGTTTCTTCAGTTTTCAACAAATAAACGACCACCTTGCAAGTGAGAAACATTCCACGTATTCATGAACACCATTCATACATGAGACAGTTTCGCAATATACCGCCGTTGCAATATCTTATGGGCTTTGAAGCTGCCTCTCGACTGGGAAGCTTCAGCAAGGCCGCAATTGAGCTTGGTCTTTCCCAATCTGCCATCAGCCACGAAATGCGGTTGCTGGAAGAGCGACTAGGGCAACCTCTCTTTCTGCGTCTTGGGCGCTCTGTTTCGCTAACGGACGCTGGCCGAGATTATCAGCGCACTGTCATGCAATCTTTGGAGCAACTGGAATCAGGCTACCGCCGCCTTGAGCCATATCGCAAACCCGGAAGTGTTGTGATCTATTGCGAGTCCGATTTTGCAGCGCGGTGGCTATTGCCGCGTTTGGGCGATCTCAGGCGGGCAGTTCCAGATTGCGAACCTTGGATCGACACGACAGGTAAGTCAGTTGACTTCGAAAGCCTCGAGGTGAGCATCGCGATTGTACGAGGCAAGTCAGTGCAAGGTGATGCAGTGACATTAGATTTATTTGAAGACGTACTTGTCCCAGTTGCCGCGCCTAGTCTTGTTGGCAAGCCTGTGCAAAAAGCTGAACAACTTTTAGGCTATCACCTTATTCACGACGAGAGACCGGAAGGCTGGAATGAATGGTTCGAAGCCGCAAACGTTAACGCCATCGATAAATCAGCGGGGCTAGATTTCAGTGATCGTGAGATGGCACTTAAAGCTGCCGAACTTGGATATGGCATTGCCCTCTGCACACAGCAATTCTTGAATGCGACAAGCGCTCTCAAGCAAGTGAATGAGCGGGAATTGAAAACAGAAAATTTTTGGAAAGCACAGTCAACCACGGCTGAACTTTCAAACGAAGCAACTGCCGGAGTGTGGAAATGGTTGCGGCAGAATTCGGTCTGAAAATCTTCGTCATGCACTTGCACAAAATTGCTGGTAAGCATCCCAACCATGACCAATCGATTTGACTTCCCCCAACTTTCTCTCGTCGTTGAAGCCTTGTCAGACCCAGCACTGGTCGTTGGCGAACAAGGCATTATCCTTGCTGTGAATAAGCCTTCGACAGTCTTCTTTGGGGGCGACATGATTGGCAAACATCTCACAACTATCTTGCGCGCGCCGTCTGTTTTACAAGCCATAAATGATGCCATCTTGCAGGCTAAGTCAGCTCGAGTGTTGCATGTGGTCCGAACCCCCGTGCCGCGCAGCTATGATGTTCGCGTCGCACCATTGGGTTTGGCGGAAAACAACGAACGCATCGCATTGCTCATTTTGCGTGACTTAACCTACGAAGAACAGATTGAGAGAATGCGGTCTGATTTTGTCGCCAATGCCAGCCATGAATTGCGAACACCTCTGGCTTCGCTCTCTGGCTTTATCGAGACGATGCAGGGAGCCGCCAAGAACGACACAAAAGCAAAAGAAAAGTTTCTCGATCTCATGAAGTCCCAGGCCGATCGTATGTCGAGCTTGATCGATGATTTGTTGTCTTTGAGCAAAATCGAAATTAGTGAACACGAGGCACCAACTGAAATTGCAGATCTGGCACAGATCGCAAGGCAAGCCAGTGACTTGTTAAGTCGCATGGCGGCAGACGCAAACTGCGAACTCAAAATCGACGTTCCACAAACACTGGCAGTGACTGGAGACACCAACCAACTTTCGCAAGTGGTACACAATCTCATTGAGAACGCGATCAAGTATGCTGGAAAAGACAAGCCAGTTGAAATCACGGGCATGACTGAAAACGGCATGGCCGTTTTATCTGTGCGTGACTATGGCCCAGGCATTGCGGCCCATCATGTGCCCCGCCTGACTGAACGGTTTTACCGCGTTAGTGTACAAGATAGCCGCAATCGCGGTGGCACCGGTCTTGGCCTTGCGATTTGTAAACACATCATCAATCGACATCGTGGGCGCTTGGTCATCGAGTCTGAGCCCGGTCAGGGCAGTGTGTTTTTGGTTCAGATACCAATTACAAAATAGTAATTTTTAGGCAGTTACTTCCGCTGTTTCCAGGTTTGCCTTTTTAGTCTTCTCAATTTTTACTTTCGGTTCAATTTTCTGGAGTTCGCCAATGGTGATGGACGCTATGCTTCTAACGCTGCCATTACCTGCGGCTGTTTGCACAGAGATTTTATGTTTGCCTGAAATGGCGGCAACGACAACACCGAAAAAGAAATTGTCCTTAGTGTCGAATGAAAATTGTTGAACGCCGTGTTTTTTGCTTTTTAGCTGAAACTCACAGAGCCCCGCCGCTATTTTAAAACCAATGAGTGGGCCAGAAAACTCTTTCACTTCGCTCATCTTGATCTTTTCGGGTTTCTTGTTGCTCATTTTTTATCTCACTTGTTGGCGGTCAAATTCATTTAGCGCACCGTCACAAGACTGTCATGCCTATCCACTAATCACGATTCATGGATGAATTGTACCTCACGAGTTGTCTGTCAGCATTGGGCCATCCAACGCGTTTTCGGGCCGTAAAACTATTGTTGAAAACGCCAAGCGGACTGCCGGCAGGAAAATTGGCAAAGTTACTTGGCAATAAGCAAAACTCACTTTCTCCTCATCTCGGGATTCTTGCCCGCAACCATTTAGTCTTCGGCAAGCGCCAAGGGCGCGAAATTATTTATTTCGTCGCTTCTGAAAATTTGAACCAGCTTTTACAGCAGCTGGATCGCTCGTTGCTGATGCTGAGAATAAATCCGCTTGATGTTGGGCTTCTAACTGAACCATGAATGCTATTGCCTCGGCATTTGCGAAATCGCTTCATTGAGACCCAAATCAACAAAGCCTGAGAAAATCTCCCAAAAATTTACGCTTTGGGCGCCAATGCAAATTTAGCAGAAATATCAACAAGATAAATCGTCATAAATATGTAATCATAACGTCGCATATCTGTCGTGTGTTGGACATAGAAGCACCGCAGTCAAACACACAGGAGATTTTAAATGATGAAAAATATAGTGATGACAGCCAGCCTTCTGGCCTTAGCTGCGACACCCGCATTCGCAGCGCGCGATCAAATTCGCATTGTGGGTTCCTCCACAGTTTATCCATTTACGACCGCCGTTGCTGAAGCCTTCGGCAAAGCGTCTGGTATGAAAACTCCGGTCGTTGAATCAACCGGCACTGGCGGCGGCATGAAATTATTCTGCGCTGGTGTTGGCGAAGACACACCAGATTTTACCAATGCTTCACGCCGCATCAAGAAAAGCGAATTCGATGATTGCGCTAAAAATGGTGTCACTGACATTGTCGAAATCAAAGTCGGTTTCGACGGACTTTCAGTTGCGCAATCAAAAGCGGGCAAGCCATTCGAACTGACCAAGACACAATTGTTTTTGGCACTCGCAAAAGAAATTCCAGACAAGGATGGCAACATGATCGCCAATCCAAACAAAATGTGGAGCGATGTTGATGCTGCTTTACCAGCAACGAAAATTGAAGTGTTGGGTCCACCGCCAACCTCCGGCACACGCGATAGCTTTGCCGAATTGGCACTTGGTCAAGGTGCTGAAAAAATTCCCGCATTGAAAGCATTAAAAGAAAAAGACGCCAAAGCCTTTGATGCCATTTGGAAAGCCATGCGCGAAGATGGCGCTTATGTAGAAGCAGGTGAAAACGACAACTTGATCGTTCAAAAACTCGAAGCAAATCCAAATGCCGTTGGCGTTTTTGGCTTTTCATTCCTTGAACAAAACGCTGAAAAAATCCAAGACATAAAAATTGATGGCGTGGGCGCAACTTATGAAACCATCGCAGATGGCAGCTATAAAGTTTCGCGTCCGTTGTTCATTTATGCCAAGAAGCAACACATTGGCACAATCTCAGGCATGAAAGAATTCATCGCTGAATATGCGTCTGCAAAAGCCATTGGGTCAGATGGCTATTTGGCCGACAAAGGTTTGATCACATTGCCTGAAGACCAAGCCAAGGCAGCGATGGCAGCAGCAACAGAATTGAGTGTTATCACTGCTGATGGCTTAAAATAATACCTGCAAAAATGGTGAGACCGCGGATGAACCGGCTCTCCAGTTTTGAATGTTTTGGAAGGATTGAGTGCGCGTGTTGATCTGGAGTTTCGCAATTGTTTTGGCCGCAACGCTTGGCACTTATGCCATGGGCGTTGCGAGAGCCAATCGACTTCGTGCTTCAGGCAGCGCCGCACTCAATTCTCTGCCATCTTATCATGGTCTGTTAAGTGCAAGTTTGGTTTTACTGGTCGGATTTTTTGTCAGTATTTCTGCCGCATCTCTCTCTGTCTTGCCAGTTTGGATTTCGCCACTTGCAGCGACACTCACAAGTGCTATTGCCGCATTTTTTGCGCTGCGCCGTATCAATCCGGAATTTAGAGCGCGCCGGAGTTTTGAAACACTTATCCTAGCTTTGCTGCTCGCATGTTCTGTCGTTGCCGTCCTAACAACTGTTGGTATTTTTGCATCAGTGGCTTTTGAGTCCTTCGCCTTTTTCAGAGAAATAAATCCATTTGAGTTTCTATTCGGAACCAGGTGGACCCCCACAGGTTCGCCGCCTAGTTTTGGCTTTATACCACTGCTCGCAGGCACGCTGTTGATTACAGTTATTGCCATTGGGGTTGCTACCCCACTTGGTTTGCTGTCGGCCATATTTATGGCAGAATATGCGTCACCAAAATTGCGCCAAACGTTAAAACCATTGCTTGAAATGCTCGCAGGTATTCCAACTGTCGTGTTGGGTTTTTTCGCAGCACTCACAGTTGCACCACTTATTCGCAACACAGGCGAAAGTTTTGGGTTGGTCGTTGCTTCTGAATCGGCTCTCGCGGCTGGCCTCGTGATGGGCATGATGATTGTGCCGCTGATTTCTTCGTTATCAGATGACATTATTAATTCAGTTCCACAGTCTTTGCGCGATGGGTCTTATGCAATGGGGGCCACACATTCAGAAACGATCAAGCGCGTCGTACTTCCAGCGGCCTTGCCCGGCATCGTGTCGGCGATCATGCTGGCTATCTCGCGCGCTGTGGGTGAAACTATGATCGTGGTCATGGCGGCAGGCCTTGCTGCCAATTTATCTCTCAATCCTCTCGCGGCAGTTTCAACTATAACCGTGCAAATCGCCACCTTGCTGGTGGGTGACCAAGAGTTTGATTCAGCGAAAACTCTTTCGGCCTTTGCTCTGGGAATTGTATTATTCTTCTTCACACTCGCGTTGAATTATGTGGCGTTGCGTTTCGTCAAAAAATACAGGCAGGCTTATGATTGATCTCACCCAAAATAAAAACAATGCATTTCTCGCCAAACGTTACTCTGGCGAACGGCGTTTCAAAATTTATGGTGTGTTGGCGCTGTCCATAACTCTGGCTTTCCTGATTTATCTTCTGGTTGATATTGTTTCAAAAGGGTGGCCTGCATTCATAGAGCACCATGCTCAAATTGAAGTGCTGATTGATCCCGCAAAAATTGATTCTGCCAACCCACAGGCAGGTGATTTCGACGGAATTTTAAAAGATGCGATGCGGGCCCAATTTCCAGAAATGACCTCGCGCGCTGATAAGAAAAAGCTAGGTTCAATTTTATCCCATGGCGCTGCAGATGATTTGCGCGATCTCGTTGTGGCGACGCCGAATTTAATTGGTCAAACCATTAAAATAGATGCACTCCTTTCAGATGAGACTGATCTCTACTTCAAGGGATTAGCACCAGCCAAAGACCCAGCGCTCCTGGACACCGTGAAAGCAAAGTTGAACGTCACAAAATCCTTCGCTTGGCGTTTCTTAAGCAATGGCGATTCCAGAGAGCCAGAGCTCGCAGGCCTTCGCGGCGCGATCGTAGGCTCGCTTTTGACAGTAGTCGTTGCATTGGGTTTAGGACTGCCGCTTGGTGTTGGCGCGGCTATCTACCTGGAGCAGTTTGCACCTAAAAATCGTTGGACCGACGTGATTGAAGTGAACATCAACAATCTTGCGTCTGTGCCGTCTATCATATTTGGCTTGTTGGGACTCGCCATGTTTTTGAATGTGTTTGGTATGCCGCGTTCGGCACCGCTGGTGGGTGGGTTGGTTCTGGCACTACTTGTTTTGCCGACCATCATCATTGCATCACGGGCAGCTTTGAAAGCGGTTCCACCTTCTATTAGAGAAGCAGCACTGGGTGTTGGCGCTTCGCCGCAGCAAGCCGTGTTCCACCATGTTTTGCCACTTGCTTTACCCGGAATTCTAACGGGAGCAATTTTGGGTTTGGCCCGTGCCTTTGGCGAAACCGCACCACTTTTGATGATAGGCATGATTGCTTTCATCGCGGATGTTCCCAAAGGATTTACAGATGCGGCAACAGTTTTGCCCGTCCAAGTTTATCTGTGGAGCGATCTGCCTGAACTTACATTTCAATCTAAGACCGCTGCCGCCATCATGGTTCTCATCGCGATACTATTTGCCGCAAATGCAGTTGCAATTTACCTGCGCCGTCGTTTTGAACGACGCTGGTAACAGGAAAAAGAAAATGGATCAACTCACAACAACTTCAATCCTAAATTCAACGCGAATCATGGCCGAAAGGCCAACGCGCATATCAGCTCGCAAGGTCAATATTTTCTATGGTGACAAACACGCCATCAAAGATTTGTCCATTGAGATTCCAGATCGTGCTGTGTCGGCGTTCATCGGTCCATCAGGTTGTGGAAAGTCAACCTTCCTGCGCTCCGTCAATCGCATGAACGATACGATTGCGGGATGCAGACTGACAGGCGAAGTGCGCCTTGATAATAAGAATATTTATGATGCAGATGTTGATGTGGTGCAATTGCGGTCGCATGTCGGCATGGTGTTCCAAAAGCCAAATCCGTTTCCCAAGTCAATTTTTGAAAATGTGGCTTATGGTCCTCGCATTCATGGATTGGCTAAAAACAAAACAGACTTGGAAGAAATGGTTGTCGCCAGTTTGAAAAAGGCCGGACTTTTTGAGGAAGTTAAGGATCGACTTCATCAATCTGGCACGGGTCTTTCAGGGGGCCAGCAACAGCGCCTCTGCATTGCGCGCGCCATTGCTGTAAACCCTGAAGTAATTTTGATGGATGAACCTTGCTCAGCACTTGATCCGATTGCCACAGCGCGCATTGAGGAATTGATCGATGAGTTGCGCCAGAACTATTGCATTATCATCGTCACCCATTCCATGCAGCAGGCCGCCCGCGTGTCGCAGCTCACAGCTTTCTTTCATCTTGGCAATCTCGTTGAGGTCGGTGACACCGACGAAATTTTCACAAGCCCGGAAGATAAACGGACTCAAGATTACATCACTGGCCGCTTTGGTTGAGACAAGGAAAAAATTATGACTGATCACATTGTCAAAGCCTATGATCAAGATATCTCATCTTTGAAAACCATGCTGGCTCAAATGGGTGGCTTGGCTGAAGAGCAACTGGACAACGCCATTACAGCATTGGCCAAACGCGATGTTGCGTTGGCTGATCAGGTGATTATGCGCGACGAAAAACTCGATAGCCTCGAAAGAGAAATTGAGGAAAAAGCAATTTTGACAATTGCAAAACGGCAACCCATGGCCAAAGATTTGCGTGAAATTATGGTGGCCATTCGTGTGTCTTCCGACATTGAGCGCATCGGTGATTTAGCCAAGAACACGGCCAAACGCACCCACGCCATTTCCGAAGCTTTGCCGCGTCGCCTCTCCACTGGACTTGCCCGCATGGGCAGCATGGCCCAAGCGCAACTCAAAGATGTGTTGGATGCTTATGCCAAGGGTGATGATGCCGCTGCGATGACGGTGTGGCGTTCCGATGAAGATTTGGACGCGCTCTACAATTCAATTTTCAGAGAGCTTCTCACCTACATGATGGAAGACCCGCGAAACATCAGCTTGTGCACGCATCTTTTGTTTGGGGCAAAAAATTTGGAACGCATCGGCGATCACACCACCAACATTGCTGAGAACATTCACTACCTCATCCATGGCAAGACTATCAGTGAAGGGCGTCCGAAAAAGGATGTGACCGCCATGATGAACCCCTCGAAGGATGATTGATCAATGAGTGCTTCAATCCTTATCATTGAGGACGAAGAACCCATTCAGATCCTCTTGAAGTATAATCTTGAGGCAGAGGGTTACCGCGTTCGCTGTTCCGCACAGGGCGAAGATGTGGCCTTCATGATCGCCGAAGAGCGCCCTGATTTGATTGTGTTGGATTGGATGTTGCCAGGCATTTCCGGAATTGAAGTGTGTCGTTTAGTGCGGGCAAAACCTGAATCACGCGACATTCCTATCATCATGCTAACGGCCCGAAGTGAAGAAGCAGAAAAAGTGCGCGGCCTTGCAACGGGTGCAGATGATTATTTAGTTAAGCCATTTTCGGTGCCTGAATTATTGGCCCGCATCAAAACAATTTTGCGTCGCCTGAATCCCGATGCCGTGGCGGAGGAATTAACGGCCGGCGATCTTGTCATCAACCGCAAATCTCGCCGTGTCAGCCGTGGTCAGCGCGATATTAATTTGTCACCCACTGAATTTAGGCTGCTCGAACAATTGATGCAAAATCCTGGGCGGGTTTATTCGCGCGGACAGTTGCTGGACACAGTCTGGGGTCGCGATGCTTTTGTAGATGAGCGCACAGTCGATGTGCATGTGGGCCGACTGCGCAAGTCTCTGTCGCGCGGCAAAGACGTCGATCCCATTCGAACTGTGCGTTCAACCGGCTATGCTTTCGATGAAAGATTTGGCCGCTCATCGCGCGAATAAATTCTCCAGGCTTTTGCATAGGCAGCGAACTGTTCGTGCCATGAAGTATTATGGGGATGTTTACGTGGGTGCTCGGCAGCTTTTTGCGCAATAAGTGATGCCGCGCCGATTGTTGTACCGGTGGCTGTTGATGATCCGACATACACGGAACGATGTGTTGCGGCGGCGAGCATGTCGAGCAACATCTGGTTGGTAGAAAACGGACCTTCAACGATGATGTCGCCTTCTGAGCCGATGAGATCCAAGCATGTTGCGGTCATTAATGCCAAATAAAATGAAACTGCAATTTGACGTCTTTCTGGTTTCAGGTGCTCTGCGCCCATCCACGCAAATGTTTGCGTTGGAAAAGGCCCGCAACCTGAAACAACTGACGGCAGAAGCATCGTGCCAGATTTGAGCACACCCAAGATGTCGCTTTCAAGTGGGCTCGCATTGAGACCGTCCATAATGATTTGATATTCGCGCCCTCCCATAAAGCGGGCTGATGGAACACAGTCCCCAAATGCATTCACATTCAGCAGTGTATCGCGTGATGCGTCAAGCACAGGAAGCTTACCTCCGACTGCCATGGCAATCACCCATGTCCCCGTCGAGACAACGGAACACGGAACTGTGCGCTGAATAAGGTGCGGAACCAACGAAGCATTTGAATCATGTAACCCACAATACACAAGGGTATCGCCTCGCAGACCCGTGAGATTGACAAGCTCAGGGCGTATTGGGCCAAGCACATCTGATGCCTGATGCGGTGGTGGCATAAGCCTTGTCAATCCGCAATTATCAACCAAGGACGAATAACAACCGGATCGTGGCAACCATAAATCCGTGTGGCAACCGAGCGATGTAACCTCAGCGGCAGAAACGCCGCTCAGACGGTAACTCCAGTATTGCGGATACATGAGAAGCTGTGTCGCTTTCGCAAAAGCCTCCGGAAATTTTTGCTGCTGCCAAAAAATCTGCGCTCCTAAATTTAAACCAATCGGCAAGCGCGGTGAACCTGTTTCAGAAAAATCGGGTCGAACAGTATCATAACTTTCGCTGAGTTCGGTTGGTCCAGAATACTCATAATCCAACACCGGCAGAGCAAGCTCACCTTGTTCATTCAGCAAAGCTGCAGTCGCGCCATGTGTCGTGACAATAATGGCATCTATGAGGTGTGATTGATTGAGTGCCTTTAAACTTTCGAGAATAAAATTCCACAAAGTCTCCACATCAGCGTGAGGATATAGCCCCGTGTTCAAAACTGCATTTGGAGTTTTGCGAATGGCGACTTCGCACAGTGTCGAAAGATCAACTATCGCCACTTTGGCATTGGTCTTCCCAATATCGATAACCGCTACATGTTTCATAGGTCACTTCATATGAAAAACGGTTTCGAGCGCCATGGCAATGGGTTCGTTGTCTTGTTCGCATTCCATGATATCGGCCATATGCGCCCACCATTTCTTCATCACGGCATGTTGGGGCAAATCATCCATCGTGTGATTTTTCTCGCGCCACAGAACGCCAAACAAAATGTTAGTTTCTTCATCGAGATGGATTGAATAATCGGAAACGCCAGCATCCTTCAGCAATAGGATAAGCTCCGACCAAATCTCATCGTGACGTTTGATGTACTCTGCTTTCATCCCGGGGTTGAGTTTCATTTTAAACGCATATTTTTCTTGGGTCATTTTGCAATCAGCCAACCAAATCGCCGCCACAAAATTGGCAGTGCGATGATAATGATAAGCAACAGGCCAATGAAAATTGACATTACAATGCCTGGCACGTTTAAAAGCCCTAAACCAAATGTGACGAGCCCCATAATAAAAGCAGCCAGCACAACACCTACGATACTTCCTGCTCCACCAAGTATGCTGACACCGCCCAGCACCACCATGGTGATAGCCTCAAGCTCATAGCCCTGGGCAATGGAAGGCCGTGTGGAGCCGAGGCGAGAGGTCAGGAGTATCGATGCTATGCCGGCCATCAATCCGGTCAAACAAAACAAAATGAATTTGATGCGCTTCACCCGCACGCCTGAAAACTGAGCTGTAACTTGATTGTTGCCAATGGCAAAAATGCGCCGACCGAAATTGGTTTTATGCAAGAGGAACCAATAAATCAGCGCTGCTGCAAGAAATAGTGCGAACTCAAAAGAGATTACCCCCCATACATAACCTTGGCCAAAAAACGCAAAGCTATCTGGATATCCTTTGTAAGCTTGGTCACCCAAGATAATGAACGAGACACCTCGAAACAAACTCATGGTGCCAATGGTGACCACGATAGAAGGCAAGCCCAAACCGGTCACCAGAAAGCCATTAAATGCGCCACAAGCCAAACCAACGATAACGCCGATCAGCACTAAACCAAAAGTGCCCACACCATATTGTGCCGCAAAACCCATCAGTGTTGAGGCCAGCGCCATGGTGGCTGCAACCGACAAATCAATTTCGCCGGAAATAATCAGCAGAGCCATTGCAAGCGCGATCAAGGCCTTTTCAGTAAAGTTAAACGTGAGATCCGAAAGGGCATAAGCATCCAAGAAATAGGGCGATGCAAAACTGTTAGCGATGAATATGGCAACCGCCACCAAAACTAAAAGACTTTCCCATGAGAGCAAAGTGGTCGTAAGTGCTTTGTCTAAGCGATCCGGAATATGCCGAACTGTGGGCGAAATGCTCATGCGGTTTCAGCCTTTTTCAAAATAATGCGGCCCTGCTTGCGCTCGCTTCTGGCATTCAAAACGATGGCAAAAATAATTGCGCTGCCAGAAATCGCCATTTGCCAGAAGGGCGAAATGTCGATGACCGGTAATGCCGTAGATATGACACCCAGAAACAATGCTCCAAGTACAGCGCCGCCGACTGAGCCTATGCCACCTGCAATTGATATACCACCAATCACACACGCCGCAATGATGTTAAGCTCATAGCCGCTGGCAACTTCCACGGAAGCGATCACATAGCGTGAAATCCACAAATATCCTGCGAGGCCTGCAAGTAAACCCGACATGCAAAAGGCCACGAATTTGGTGCGGCCAACATCAATGCCAGTGTAGACTGCCGCAGTAGGGTTCACCCCAATTGCGAAAATTGATCTACCCAAGGGCGTACGTGTGAGAAAAACTTGAAATACAATAACCACCAAAATTGCAATGAGAGACAACACAGGGATTCCAAAAATATCTGCGCGTTGGAAATTGATAAACTCAGCGCTCATTTTATCAGCGTTGACCCATGCCCCACCTGAAATAACAAATGTTGAACCCCGGTAAATCGTCAGGGTTCCAAGGGTTACGACAATAGGCGGAATTCCCACTTTCCACACCAGTGCACCATTGATTGCACCCAGCAGCAGACCAACGGCCATGGCAATCATGATCAACACAAAAATAGGAATGTCGGGATGGGCTGCATTAAGCATAGCCACCACCATGCCTGTAAAACACAGGTTGGCTGCCATTGAAAGATCAATCGAGCGCGTGAGGATAACAACCATTTGGCCAAGTGCCAAAATTATTAAAATTGAAGTGTCGTTGAATATCTGGCCCAAATTGCTAGGAGAAGCAAAACTCGGCGAACGCAACGTGATAGCTAAAGTCATCGCAGCGATGACAAGGCCCAGCCAGACTTCGCGGTTTTTGAAAATATCTTTCATTGCAAAATTCCAGCAGCGGCTTTGACTAAAGTTTCGGGCGACAGATTTTTGTTTTCAAAAACCTCTTCAATCTTGCCAGAACGCATCACCACAATGCGGTCTGACATACCGAGAACTTCCGGCAGTTCTGACGACACCATAATCACTGAAAGTCCTTCGGCCACCAACTCCGCCATGAACTCATGCACTGCGGCTTTGGAGCCAATGTCGATGCCTTTTGTGGGCTCGTCAAGAATGATAACTTTCGGTGACGTGGCCAACCATTTTGCAATGACAATTTTTTGCTGATTGCCACCTGAGAGTGTGCCTACATCTTGACTGAGTGATGAGGCCCGCAAATCCAAACGCTCAGTGTAGGTGCGGGCCAAATCGAATTCTTGTTTCAAGCGCAGAACACTTGATTTTGAAGTGCGGTCCAACGAAGGCAGCGAAACATTCATAAAAATAGGAAGCCCAATCACTACACCTTGGCGGCCGCGTTCTTCTGGCACATAGACAATACCGGCATCGATCGCGTCAGCTGGCGAAGTTATGGCAAGCGGCTTTCCTTCAAGTATAATTTTTCCCGAAGCTATTTTTGTAATGCCAAACAGGGCGTGCATCACTTCGCTTCGTCCGGCTCCCACCAAACCGTAGAACCCTAAAATTTCACCCTTGCGCAATTCGAATGAAATGTCGTCGAACTCAGTGGGGTGACACATACCCGAGACACTGAATATACTTTCTCCAATATTGGCTTTGCGGCTTGGGAAGATGTGATCGACTGCACGACCCACCATGAGTTTGATGATATCATTCTGGGTTGTGTCGGAAAGCATTCCAGCACCCACCAAAGCGCCATCCCGAAACACCGTATAGCGATCAGCAATTCGGTAAATTTCATCAAACTTATGGCTGATGAAGAGGATGGCTTTTCCTTCTGATTTCAGAAATTCAATCAGCTCATAAAGTTCGCCTATCTCTTTGGCCGACAGGGCTGCCGTTGGTTCATCCATCACCACAATTTTGGAATCAATCGACATAGCGCGAGCAACCGCGACGAGATGTTTGTTGGCAATACCTAGGTCGCGCAGCCGCGCGTGGGTATCTATGTGATTGGCGTGCATTTTATCCAGAACAGCCCGCGCTGATTCATGCATCGTTTTTAAATCGAGTAATCCAAATCTGCCGCGCGGCGCGTGACCGAGGTAAATATTTTCGGCAACTGAAAAGTCGTCAAACAAAACTGTTTCTTGATGGATAGCAGTGATACCCAACTTGAAAGCTTCTTGCGCCGTGGACAAAACCACGGGCGTGCCATTCACACAAATTTCGCCAGCATCAGGCTGATAAATTCCAGTGAGTATTTTGACAAGAGTGGATTTGCCAGCACCATTTTCACCTATTAAGGCTGTCACTTGACCGGGGTAGAGCGCCAAGCTCACGTCGCTCAAAGCCTTGACGCCCGGAAATGATTTGCTGATGCCGCTCAATGTGAAGCAGGGATCATTTGCGGATGATGGCTGGACAGATTTGTTCATTTCACCCACGTTAAAACGCTGAGTTAGATCATTAAAAATGCGGCGGAAATAAAGTTCCGCCGCATGTCAGTGAAGATCAATAGATCTTTGAGAATTCTTCGATGTTTGATTTGTCGAAGGTGAATGGAGGAGCCATTGCTGCAGAATTGGTATCATCCAAAGTCACTTCACCAACAGAACCGATTGAAAGTTTAGCACCGGGCTTGGCTTCCATTTTCTTCACAGCAATATCATGTGCGAGATAAATGGCAGAATATCCAAGGTCAATCGGGTTCCACAAAGCAACAGCTTGGGAGGAGCCATTGTCGATGAACTTCTTGAACTCAGATGGCAATGCCAAACCAGTCACGTTTACTTTACCAATGAGGCCGGCATCTGTCACCACCTGTGCGGCAGCCACAACACCAACAGTTGTTGGAGCAATGATGGCTTTCAGGTTTGGATAAGTCTTGAGCAAGCCCTTGGCTTCATCGGTGCTTTTTGCTGAATCGTCATCACCATAAACTGTAGCAACCAATTTAATCTTCGGGAATTTTTCCGGAAGAATTTTCTTGGCAGCTTCAATCCAAGCGTTTTGGTTGGTTGCAGTTGAGGCAGCAGAAAGAATAGCCACTTCGCCACCATCCGGCAGATAATCAGCAGCAAGTTTGATAATGGTTTCACCAATCAAACCTGTGTCTGATGGATTAAGATGCATTTGGCGGCCACCGGCAGCCACACCTGAATCCCAAGAGATAACCGTAATGCCGCGGTCCATAGCTTTCTTCAAAACCGGAACCAGTGCATCGCCGTCATTTGCTGAAATGGCAATTGCATCCACTTTTTGTGCGATCAAAGCGTTGATCACTTCGATTTGTGCTTCAGCAGTGGCTTTGGTCGGGCCAGTGTAGATTAAATCCACATCGCCCAATTCTTTTGCGGCCTTTTCAGCACCTTTGTTTGCGGCATCAAAAAAACCATTGCCGAGTGCTTTGACAACCAATGCAATTTTCACATTGGCAGCATAGGCGTTGCCGGCAAACAGAGCAGTTGAAAGCGCTGCGGCCATCATAAGTCTTCTAGAAAGTGTCATAGGATCCTCCGTTGTTTCAGTTGATTATATCAGCGCGTTTGATGAGGTTTGATCCTCTGTCGTCTGCGAAGATTCTGTTATTCTCGAAGTGGCTAGAGTTGCAATTTTGACTGCAACGCCCGCATCTTCGAGCATCTTAATTTCAGTTTCGCCAACACCGTCATCGGTGATCACCGTGGCGATGCGTTTTAATCCGCATAAAATCAGACTGGAGCGTTGGTCAAACTTTGACGAGTCAACCAGCACGACCAATTCTTCTGCTTGATCAATCAATTTATGCTCGGCTTGAATGAGCAATGGATCAGACTCCATCAATCCCATTGGCCCCAAACCTTGCGCACCCATGAACATGCGGCGGGCATAAAAATTGCGGCTCACATCATTTTCAAAAGGCGAAAGCACGATATTTTGTTCGCGGTAAATGGTGCCACCCGGAAGCGTGACTGTGTTTTTAGAATGTTTCAACAAATGTTCTGCAATGGGAAATGAATTGGTAAAAACGGGCAACCTTTTTGTATTGAGAAAATGCACCATCTGAAAAGTTGTAGTGCCACCATTTATGATGATCGGCTCACCATCAACACACATTTCCACCGCGAGCTTAGCGATGGCGCGTTTCTTCTGGGTGTTCAGCGTGGCATTCACGTTGAATGGCCTGCCAATTAAACTGCTCACCTGAGGTGGGTTCATTGCTTCGGCACCGCCATGAACACGCTTTAAAAGTTTGCGTTGCTCAAGGCCTACTATATCTCGCCGGATCGTGGCTTCGGATGCACCCGTGAGGTCCACGATCTCCTTGACCGTGACAACAGGCTTCTCCCGAACCGCGCTGAGGATGGCGTTATGACGCTCTTTCTCATGCATAATATTCTCCCTTACGCCCTTGGATAAGCACAAGATCGCGCATTGTCAATCATAAATGGTCATCATTGAATCATTTTTGTTAATCAATGACTGTTTTTGCGTGTTTATGATTGACTTTAGAGGGCCGCCATGTGAAATCTTGAAAAAAGCATTTTGGAGGTCAAGCCATGTCCATGTCATCTATCGCAATCCCTAGCCTATGGGATGACGCCAAAGCAGCCGCAATGACCGAGGCAGAGTGTCTGGTTTATCGCTCCAATCTTCTGGGGTCCGATAAACGAGTCACCAATTATGGTGGTGGCAACACGTCATCTAAAATTATCGAAACCGATTTGCTCACTGGACAAAAAGTTGAAGTGCTGTGGGTGAAAGGTTCGGGCGGCGATAGCGCCTCAATCAAGCTCGATGGCTTTGCCACACTTTATATGGATAAACTGCGGGCCTTGAAGGGGCTGTATCGCGGCGTGAATTTTGAAGACGAAATGGTGGATTATCTTCCCCATTGCACATTCAAACTAAACCCACGTGCGGCGTCGATTGATACGCCACTCCATGCCTATGTACCAAAGCCCTTTGTCGACCATATGCATCCTGATTCAATCATTGCCATAGCCGCTTCAAACAACTCGAAAGAACTAACCAGTGAGATTTTTGGTGAGCGCATTGGTTGGTTGCCATGGAAAAAGCCCGGATTTGAATTGGGATTGTGGCTCGAAAAATTCTGCCTCGAAAACCCTAAAGCGATTGGCGTAATATTAGAAAGCCATGGACTGTTCACATGGGCTGATACACCTAAAGAATGTTATGAAACTACGCTAGCCATCATCAATGAAGCAGCAGGCTGGTTTGAAAAAAAATCAAAAGGTGTCGCAGCTTTTGGTGGTGCGCAAACAAAATCTTTGTCCGCAACTGAACGCCGGGCCATTGCAGCTCAATTAATGCCGCGCATTCGCGGGCTCATTTCAGGCGCGCAACACATGGTGGGGCATTTTGACGATGGTGCAACCGTTCTTGAATTTGTAAATTCAAAAAATCTAAAGCCGTTAGCTGCCCTTGGCACTTCGTGCCCAGACCATTTCTTACGCACCAAAATCTGTCCGCTGGTGATTGAGTTTGATCCGGCCAAGCCCGATCTTGGTGTGGTCGAGCAACGCTTGAATGCCGACATCGCCGCATATCGGTTGGGCTACCAAGCTTATTATGATCGTTGCAAACATAAAAATTCTCCGGCAGTGCGCGACCCAAATGCGGTTGTTTATTTGATGCCGGGCGTTGGCATGTTTACCTTTGCCAAAGACAAAGCCACAGCCCGAATTTCTGCGGAATTTTACGTGAATGCAATAAATGTTATGCGCGGTGCCTCTGCCGTGTCCACTTATGTGGGGCTTCCAGAGCAAGAAGCCTTCAACATTGAATACTGGTTGCTGGAGGAAGCAAAATTATCGCGCATGCCCAAGCCAAAGTCGCTCGCAGGACGCGTGGCTTTGGTGACGGGCGGAGCAGGTGGCATTGGCAAAGCAACAGCCGCGCGGCTTTTGCGCGAAGGTGCTTGCGTGATGTTGGCTGACATTGATGAGGCTGCATTGGCCGCAGCGCAAACTGAACTCAGCGCCGCATTCGGCAAAGATTTTGTGCGCGGCGTGTTGATCAATGTCACGCAAGAAGATCAAGTCATCACAGGTTTTTCTGAAACGGCTGTTGAGTTTGGTGGTTTGGATATTTTGGTATCAAATGCTGGTCTTGCCTCATCAGCGCCAATTACTGAAACGACATTGGCGCTCTGGAATAAGAATATGGATATTCTTTCCACCGGCTATTTCCTTGTATCGCGCGAAGCCTTCAATATGTTTCATGCTCAAGATATTGGCGGCAATGTTGTTTTTGTGGCGTCTAAAAATGGTCTGGCTGCGTCGCCCAATGCCAGTGCCTATTGCACAGCCAAGGCTGCAGAAATTCACCTCGCACGTTGCTTGGCGCTTGAAGGTGCCGAGAAGCAAATTCGCGTGAATGTGGTGAACCCGGATGCCGTGTTGCGCGGCTCAAAAATCTGGCAAGGCGAATGGCTGGAACAACGGGCCAACACCTATCAAACGGATAAATCAGGCTTGGAAGATATGTATCGCCAGCGCTCGATGTTGAAGCGTTCAGTTTACCCTGAAGACATTGCCGAAGCGATTTACTTTCTAGCGTCAGATGCATCAGCAAAATCTACAGGCAACATTATCAACGTCGACGCGGGCAATGCCCAAGCTTTCACGCGCTAAGGAGATTGAACCATGGTTGACACAATGATTGAAACTAACATTGTTGAGAAAGACAACGCAGCACGAATAGCAAATCTAAACCGTGACTATGAAAATTTAGGCGAAAAACTTAGTCGCCGTAGCATTGCCATTGCTGATATTTTGCAAAAGGTTTCGGCTTTCGCGGTCGCTGTCCCCTCATGGGGTGTGGGCACTGGCGGCACCCGTTTTGCGCGTTTTCCGGGCGGTGGTGAGCCGCGTAATATCTTCGATAAGATTGAAGATTGTGCCGTTATTCAACAACTCGCCAGAGCCACACCAACAGTATCTTTGCATATCCCTTGGGATAAAGCTGATCCACGTCAATTGAAGCAGGCTGCCAGCCGCTTTGGATTGGGTTTTGATGCGATGAACTCCAACACGTTTTCCGATCAGGCAAACCAAACCCATTCCTACAAATTTGGCTCACTCACGCATGCCGATGCCGCCGTGCGCAGCCAAGCGATTGAGCATAATTTAGAATGCATCGAAATTGGTCAAGCCCTTGGCTCAAAGGCGCTGACAATTTGGGTGGGCGATGGTTCTAATTTTCCGGGCCAAGTGAATTTTGCAAAATCATTCGAGCGCTACCTCGATTCTGCTAAAGCTATTTACGCGAGCTTGCCTGCCGATTGGCGCCTGTTCAATGAACATAAAATGTATGAGCCAGCGTTTTATTCTACAGTGGTTCAAGATTGGGGCACCAATTACATTATCGCCAAGGAACTAGGCGAAAAGGCTTTTTGTTTAGTTGACCTCGGCCACCATGCGCCGAACGTGAACATTGAAATGATTGTTTCACGCCTCATTCAGTTTGGCAAACTCGGCGGCTTCCATTTCAACGATTCAAAATATGGTGATGATGATTTGGATGCTGGCTCAGTCGATCCTTATCGCCTGTTTCTGGTGTTCAATGAATTAGTGGATGCTGAATTGAACAAAGCCAAGGGTTTCAATCCGGCGCATATGTTGGACCAAAGCCACAATGTGACTGACCCAATCGAAAGCCTCATGTTGTCGGCCATTGAAGTGCAGCGTGCTTATACCACAGCGCTCTTGGTGGACCGCAAAGCCCTCACCAATTATCAAAATGCCAATGATGCATTGCTAGCCACGCAAACTTTGAAGGAAGCCTACCGCACTGATGTAGAACCCATCTTGGCTATGGCAAGGTTAAATGCGGGCGGAGCGATCAGCCCCATCACAGCTTACCGCGCCAGTGGCTATCGTAAAAAGATATCAGAAATCCGCCCAGCAGTGGTTGGCGGCAGTGGCGGGATTGTTTAGGCTAAGACTGACCGAATAATCAAGGCCGTGATGGACACGACTGCCAATCCCATAAGCCAATAAGCGGCAAACCACGCCAGTTGTTTCAAGCGACTTTTCATATCTCAATGGTATCCAGACTCGCTGTCCACCTTGCCGCGAAATACCCAGTAAGAAAAAGCGGTGTAAACAATGATAATGGGCACGAGCACAAGCACGCCGGGTAGCATAAACATCAGGCTGGCTACCGGAGCCGCTGCATCATGGATCGTAACAGTAGGCGGCACAATATAGGGGTAGAAGCTGATGCCGAGGCCTATGAATGAAACTACAAAAAGTCCAAGGGATGCTGCAAAAGGTTGAACATCTTTTGACTTTTTCAGCCCATCGTAAAGCGCCCATGTGCACAGCAAAACTAAAACTGGAACAATTGCACTGTAAAGAGCCGCTGGCCAAGCGAACCAACGCGCAAAATAAATAGGCTGCAAAAAGGGCGTCCACAAACTGACGATCCCCATCAAAATCAAAAGACCAACTGCCGCCCATTTTGCGGATTGACGCATGCGGCCTTGCAAAGCGCCTGTAGTCTTCATATTGAGCCACGTTGATCCCAAAAGGACATATCCCACGAGAAGGGCCACACCCGTCAAAAGCGAAAATGGAGTAAACCAATTCCACCAGCCTCCGGCATAGGCCCGGTTAGCGACAGGAATGCCCTGCACCAAAGCACCAAGGGCAATGCCTTGCGCAAGTGCAGCAATGACCGAGCCCAAAAAGAAACTCCAATCCCAGAGGAATTTTCCACGCGTTGTGCGCCAGCGAAATTCAAAAGCAACGCCCCGCAAAATCAATCCGACTAACATGGCAATGATAGGGGCATACAGTGCTGGCAATACTACGGCATAGGCTAGTGGAAAGGCAGCCAATAAACCGCCGCCACCCAACACCAACCACGTTTCATTACCATCCCAAACCGGTGCCACACTGTTCATCATGACGTCGCGCTCTAAGGCAGATTTGGCCATAGGGAAAAGAATACCGACCCCCAAATCAAAACCATCCAAAATCACATAGGCAAGCACAGCAACGGCTATAATCCCCGCCCAGAAATTTTGCAGATCGAACGTGAACATCAATTCGTCTCCTGTGTTGCAAGGGCAATGGCAGGAGTGATGCCAGCGCCTCTGGTTGGCGCATGCGAGATATCATCAAATGGCTTGGGGGCCACATTGCACAAGCGTAAAATGTAGAAAATGCCAGCGCCAAAAACGAAGAAATAAACCACAATGAAGACGAGCAGTGACGTGCCAACTGCCGCGGCATCAATGGGAGCAACTGACTGGGCAGTGCGGAGCTGGTTATAAATAGTGAAAGGCTGGCGACCAACTTCAGTCGTAATCCAACCGGCTATAACAGCCACAAATCCGGCGGGTGCCATAACGAGACTTGCGCGATGTAACCACTTGTCACGGTAAAGTCCTTCGCGCTGGAACCTTCGCAACAAACTCCAAGCGCCAAGCCCCAACATCGCAAAACCTATTCCCACCATAATGCGGAATGACCAAAATACGATTTGGGCGGGTGGCCTAGCATCAATGGGAAACTCTTTCAGACCTTTGATAACGCCGTCTACTTTATGGGTGAGGATCAGCGATCCCAATTTCGGAATGGCAATTTGATAGCGCGTCACTTCCGCTTTATCGTCTGGAATTCCAAATAGGATCAGCGGCGCCCCAACTTCTGTTTCATAATGGCCCTCCATGGCTGCAACTTTTGCAGGTTGATATTCCAGCGTGTTCAAGCCATGCAGGTCTCCAACAAAAATTTGTAATGGTGCAACCACAATTGCCATCCACATCGCCATTGAAAACATTTTGCGCGCGGCAGATTGCCGATTATCGCGAAGCAAATGCAGTGCGCCAATTGCACCGATAAAAAATGCAGTTGTCAAATATGACGCCAAAACTGTGTGAACCAGCCGATAGGGAAATGAGGGCGTAAAGACAATCGCCCACCAATCAATTGGAATAAACTGGCCATTGGCGGCAATTGCAAAACCTTGCGGAGTTTGCATCCAGCTGTTCACAGCAATGATCCAAGTGGCCGATATCAATGTGCCAATGGCCACCATCAGAGTTGCAAAGAAATGCAAACGAGGGCCCACCTTTGCCAGACCAAAAAGCATGACACCTAAAAAGCCAGCTTCAAGGAAAAACGCGGTGAGAACTTCATACCCCATCAAAGGCCCGATAACGGGGCCAGCCTTGTCGGAGAACACACTCCAATTGGTGCCAAATTGATATGACATCACAATGCCAGACACCACGCCCATGCCAAACGCCACAGCAAAGATTTTTTTCCAGTAGTTGAACAAATCGAGATAGACCCGGTCTTTCTTCCACAGCCACAAGCCATTCAAAACAGCCAGATAACTTGCCAGTCCGATCGAGAAGGACGGAAAAATGAAGTGAAAAGTAATGGTGAACCCGAATTGCATTCGGGCCAATTGCACGGCGTCGAAATGTTCGAACATGATACTCAACTTTTGTTGTCTAACTCTTCTACGCCTAGATGTTGGCTCGGGAACACTTTTCCAGCGAGGTGTGGCAAAAAGCCTGAACGCTCAAGCTTGTCCATCACAGGACCTTTAACCTCTGAGAGATGAAACGTCACGCCGGCGTCTTTTAAACGATTGTTGATACTATCAAGACTTTCTAACGCACTCAAATCAATATCGTTCACTGCATTGCAAACCACATTGATATTTTTAAGTGGACCGCCGCAAACAAAATATCAGGTGTCGTGATGAAGCTGCAAGTATGCAATCGCTTGTTCCCCTTTTTAGAGTGTGTTCAATGGTACTTTGAGAAAACGCTTGCCGCTTTCATCAGGCTTTGGCAGTTCGCCTGCCTTCATATTTACTTGCAACGATGGAATGATGAGTTTGGGCATTCCCAGGGTCAGGTCTCGTGCTTCTCGCATGGCAACGAAGGCATCTTCAGTGATGCCATCTTTGGCATGAATGTTATGTTCGCGCTGTTCGCCAACAGTGGTTTCCCATTTGATATTTCGTCCGTTGGGACCATAATCATGGCACATGAACAAACGTGTTTCGGTAGGCAGAGATAACACGCGCTTGATTGAGCGATATAAAACACGGGCATCTCCACCTGGAAAATCAGCCCGTGCGGAGCCGCCGTCTGGCATGAACAGCGTATCACCGACCAATGCGGCATCACCTGCAACGTGAGTCATGCAAGCTGGCGTGTGGCCAGGTGTATGTAATGTGTGGACTGTCAGTGTGCCGATCTTGTAAGTATCGCCATCATCAAACAGCCGGTCAAACTGGCTGCCGTCCCGCTGGAATTCAGTGCCTTCATTAAAAATTTTGCCGAAGGTTTCTTGAACGATGGTGATGTTCTTCCCAATCCCAATTTTACCACCCAGAGTTTTCTGGAGATAAGGAGCTGCGGAAAGATGATCGGCATGTACATGGGTTTCAATGTGCCATTCAACCTGAAAATTATGCGATTTGACAAAAGCTATGATTTCATCCGCAGACACATAAGACGTGCGCCCCGCCGCATAGTCGATGTCAAGCACGCTATCGATGATTGCACAGGAATTGGAGTGCGGGTCTTTCACCACATAACTTACCGTGTTAGTCTGCGCCTCAAAAAATGCAGTCACCGCCGGTTTCACATTCATCTCAATAGAAAATGGAACATGGTCCATGGCAGTGCTCCTCAGGTGTTTGCTTTTGCGGCGGCAACAGTTACGCCGATTTGTTTCAATGCGATAAGTCGGGCCGAAAACATTCCGACAAGCATTGCTATTACGAAATTGACGACTTGCATATACCCAGCAACCAAGGCGCTGAATGTCGATCCTGGGCAATAACCACCGAGGCTCCAACCAATACCATAGTTGCCGAACCAACGATAATAAAGGGAACAAGACCAGTTTCGCAACACCTTATGAAAATGCGCAATTTCAAGCTGGTGTCAACACGACGAGATGCCCAGTCGATCTACTTTAGATTAGCGAGCGAAGAAGTGTGCCGCGTGCTTGAGGCTTTTTATGATATGTACTTTAAAGTTTGAATCGTTACGCTCGAAATCCACTCTTCCAATCGTTATTGCCGTAGGCCAACTCGTCATTCGGCGCGAGGAAGCCCATTTAACTGCGCGCGTTGGTCAGGACTCTGTATCTTCCAATATCCTAGATGCAGCACCTTCAAGGTCTTCATATTGGCCGGAATTGAGGTTCCAGAGAAATGCCCAAAGGCCAAGCGCGCCAAGTCCCAACGCCACAGGCATCAATATCATCAGCATGTTCATGCGAATTGCTCTTCAATAATTTCATTCGAAATTTCAAATGTCGAAGGACTGTTGATCGGATTGCGCTCTTTATGAAAATGCAGTCTCAAGCTGTTTCCAACCACGATGATCGATGACGTGGACATGGCAACAGCGGCAAGAAGCGGATTCAGTTGTCCCGATACAGCAAGGGGCACAGCCAGTACATTGTAGATAATGGCAAACGCAAAATTCTGTCGCACGATGCGACTTGTGGCTTTGGCAATGTCGTAAGCAGTAACGACAGAAATTAAACTGTCCCGCGTGAATATGAAGTCAGCCGCTGTTCTCCCCACATCAGACGCTGAGGCAGGAGCCATCGACACATGCGCTGCAGCCAGTGCGGGTGCATCATTCAGGCCGTCGCCAACCATCAGAAATTTTTTACCTTCTGCGGCAGCGGCATTCAAAAAACCAAGCTTGTCCCCGGGTCGCATATTTGATTGATACTGAATTATGTCGAGCGTTGCTGCAACGTGCGCGACGGGTTTGTGATGATCGCCTGAGAGAATATGGCATTCGATGTTATCGTCTTGCAGCGTTTTCACCATCCACTTTCCATCGGGGCGCAATGTTTCGGCGAGTTGGCCAAGATAAACTTCGCCATCTTCGACTGCGAAAGCAAGACCTTGTTCAATTTCGCCCTTCGGATTTGGTGTCGCAATTTCAGAAACCCACGTGCTTCGACCCAGCCGAGCAGCTTTGCCATTAGAGGTGGCTTCCACGCCGCAACCTGAAACTTCATGAACACCCGTCAATTCTGCCTCCGGCACGTCTGCAAAATATTTTGCATAAGCCCGCGCCGCTGGATGCACACTGCGCGACGCCAACGTTTTCACGATTGCTTCGAGGGGTCCATGCGGAATCGTTGTTGTTTTGATGGAGGGTTGGCCAGTCGTCAGCGTTCCGGTTTTATCGAATACCGCCCCGTCAATCGCAGCCAGTCGCTCAAGCGCAGAACCATCCTTCATTAGAATTCCGGCTTTAAAAAGTCGCCCCGCACTGACAACATGGGCCACCGGCACCGCCAATCCCAAAGCGCATGGGCAGGTGATAATTAACACGGCAACAGCTACTGTAAGTGATTGATGCCAATCGCCCGATGTCCATAACATCCACCCCACAAAGGACGACAGGGCCAGCACATGCACAGCGGGTGCATAAATCTGCGCCATACGATCAGCGATACGGACGTAACCTGTGCGCCCCTTTTCTGCTGCCGACATCATGGCTGTAACCTCGGCAAGGAAAGAGTCTTTGGCGGCGCGACTGGCGATTATATCGATAGAACCCGTGAGATTAAGCGTTCCCGCTTCAACTGACGCACCTTTTGCCAAACGCATCGCTTCACTTTCGCCCGTCACCAACGCGCGGTCTACATCACTCACGCCTTCCACTACAGTGCCATCAACGGGAAAACGTTCACCAGCGGCAATGCGAAGCTGCATACCAGGTTTCAGACCATCAATGGCTACATAAGTAAGTTCGCCTTTACGGCCCACCACAAAACCGCCTTTAGCAGCCATGCGCACGAGCCTGTTGGCAGCGTCCCGCGCTCTGGTCCGCATCATATGGTCAAGCGTGCGACCGATCAGCAGGAAAAACAACAAGGTTGTCGCTGCATCAAAATAGGCGTGACCACCGCCGATGAAACTCTCATACATTGACATGCCCGTGGCCAAGAGAACCCCAAGAGAAATGGGAACATCCATATTCATGCGACGGTGGCGCAATGCGAAAAAAGCAGAGCGAAAAAATGGCTGCCCGCCATAAGCGACGCTAGGTATTGCAATTAGTGCCGACACAAAATGAAAAAGATATTTTGTGGCCCCCTCAGCACCATTCCAAACTGGAATAGACAACAACATGATATTGGCAGCAGCAAAACCAGAAACAGCAAGGGCTCGAACCAGCAACCTTAACTGAGGATCAGATTTTTCAGCGCCTTCAGCTGATAGTGACTGGCACGGAAAGCCCAGCTCTTCGAGTTTATCTAGGGCAACTGAAAGTGTTTTTTGAGAGCCATCAAACTCCAATTTAACCCGCTTGAGCGAGAGATTAGCTCTCACATTTGCGATGCCGGAAATCTTTGCAAGCTGACACTCAATTGTTGCAATGCAGTTGCCGCAATGGATTGAGGGCGTCGACAGCAAGATAACACTGTTTCCATTGAGAAGTTTTCTCGCGCTTAATTGCAATTCATCTAAGACTGCGATGCGATCTGCACTTAGCTTTGACATCGCGTAATCTGCAACAAGTGGCCCCACGCAACATGACATCACATTATTCCTTTACAAGAAGATGAATGGGTCGCTGCCACGGCGCGCGCCCGGCTATATCAGCCGTGACGGTTCCGGACCATTGGCCATTGGCTAAGATAATGTTAGCAACAAAAATACCATTTCCAGATGCCGACAACTTGATACTTTTATCTTCGCTTTCATGGGAAGGACGACCAAGCATGATCACAACATTTTTGACGTTTGCAGCATTGCCATTCGTGTCGTGAAGTGTAATTTCCAATTTATCGTGTTGATATTTCAACACGACATGAACATCTGCCGCAGCCTGTTCAAGCTTTTGCGTGGTCGCATTAAACTCCTGGCTCGCGACATATGAGTTCTGAACAACAAGGCCAGTCCAACTGTGATTAGCATAGTAAACCAAACTCATGTTTGCCGCAAAAACAACTGCAAAAAATGACACCATGATGATAAGCATATGACGGCCCGTAAATGGGCGAGTTTGTCGGTCGATCATTTCATGTTCTCCGGCACTTCAAAAACAGCTTGGTATGTATCAGTCTCAAAAGACTGCTGGTCGCTCGCAATAATTTGAAAGGGCTCTTGGCCTTTCATCAAAAGTTGAGGCGCGACCGTCACGAAAACATGAAGAGCCCGCAGCTTATCAGGTTCGACTGGAATAATTGCACTGCGACCATTCACATTCTCGATGCCGTCAATTGAAATTTCAGCGCCCGGCAAACCAGCAATAGACAAGGAAATAGTCCGCGGCTCGGGAACCATATTCAATAATTTTATGGTGTAACCATTGCGCACCGATCCATCTGAAAGTTTAATGGCGAAAGGGTTGCGATCATGTTGAACGTTCACTTGGAGGCGGTCACGGATAAGAAGCAAATACAACAATCCTAAACCAATCAGCGACCACATACCGATATAGATCAAAGTCCTTGGACGTATAAAAACATGCCAATTAAAATGCTTTATACTTGAAACGAAGCTACCATCTCCGTTGCGAATTCGAGACGGATCAATTTGGCCTGCAGAAGAGATGGCAATACTAAAGTTGTGGTTATAGTCGCGCAATGTTGAGTACGAGATCAGACCGTTTGGTTTACCGATCTTGTCCATCACACCATCACATGCGTCAATGCATAACGCACACGTGATGCACTCCATTTGTTGTCCATCCCTGATATCGATGCCTGTGGGGCAAACAGCTACGCAGGCATTGCAATCAACACAGTCTCCAACGATTAATCCAGCAGCCGCCGCTTTTTTGGCACCGTGGCTGCGAGGTTCACCGCGCCAATCATTATACGTTACGACGAGTGAATCTTCATCGAGCATGGCAGCCTGGATGCGCGGCCAAGGGCACATGTAAATGCAAACTTGCTCGCGCATAATTCCGCCGAATACATAGGTAGTAGCGGTTAAAACACCCACTGTCGCATAGGCAATAAAAGGCGCGTGGAAATTGACCAAATTTTTCAGTAACGTTGGCGCATCAGCAAAATAGAAAATCCAGGCACCACCGGTTGCAATTGCAATTAAGATCCAAACACTATGTTTGGCAATGCGCAGAAAAAGCTTCCGGGCCGTCCACGGTCCTTGGTCCAATTTAATGCGCGCATTGCGGTCCCCTTCAATGAAGCGCTCAACAACAAGAAACAAATCGGTCCAAACTGTTTGTGGGCAAGTGTATCCACACCACGCCCGCCCAACAACGGATGTGACGAGGAAAAGCCCAACTCCTGCCATCACCAAAAGGCCAGCGACAAAATAAAATTCTTGCGGCCAAATTTCGATGAAGAAAAAGTAAAATCGGTGATGAGCCATATCGAGCAACACAGCTTGATCGGGCGCATAAGCCCCGCGATCCCACCGTAGCCATGGAGTGAGATAATAAACACCGAGCGTTATTGCCATGATGATCCATTTCAAGCGGCGAAAAGCACCCTCGGCCCGCTTCGGAAAGATTTTTTGCCGCGCGGTATAAAGCGCACCTTTGGCTTTCGCCCCGGTGTTTACAGCTTGCACATTTTGGCGATCAATGAGTGTCGTGTTGGTCACCCTTTACTGCCCACCGCCGAGCGAAAGCACATAGGCTGTCAACTCTTTAACTTTGCTGTCACCCAAGCGCGCCTGCCAATTTGGCATCATGCCCTGGCGGGGATTGTTAATTTGTGCGGTGATTTGTTCGGGCTTATTTCCATAGAACCAAATCGCATCATTGAGCTGCGGCCCGCCTAAATCTTGTTTACCCTCGCCTTTGTCTCCGTGGCAGGCGGCACAATTTTCCGTGAAGAGTACTGCTCCTGCTAAAGCGGCAACCGCATCATGTTCTAGCCCGCCAAGCTGCAACACATAGTTTGTAACCTGTTTGATTTGATCGGATTTAAGAATTCCATCCTTGCCAAATGCGGGCATTTGATTGTCGCGGGTTTCGCTATCGGTAGCAGCCCGAATGCCATGGGCGATTGTAACTTGAATTTGGTTTGGCTTGCCACCTCAAATCCATGAGTCATCGTTGAGATTGGGATAACCGGGCCCACCTTGCGCGCCAGAGCCATGACATTGCACACAATTTACTTTGAAGGTGGATGCTCCAGCCGCAACCGCAAAACTGCGAATCTTTTCATCAGCAAGAATGGCATTGATATCCAACTTTGCAATTTGATCATTCATAGCTTCGCGGTCTTGCTCAAGCGACGTGAGCTCAACTCTCAAATCACCACGGCTCGACCAGTTCCACATTCCTTTGGAGGCAGATGTGAGGCCCGGGAATGCTGGATACACGATGACATAACCAATTGACCAAATGATGGTGGCATAGAGGGTCCATAGCCACCAGCGCGGCAACGGGTTATTGAGTTCCTTAATCCCGTCCCATTCATGGCCCGTCGTGTCCACACCAGTGACTTCGTCAATGTCTTGTTGATGCGACATGAGTTAGTCCTCCTTAAACGGAATGCTGGCGGCGTCATGATGAGCTTTGCGTGCAGAGGGGCGCAGCGCCCTGAAAACGACAAACGTGAAAACCAGAAACATAAATAACAGCCCCCAGCTATCAGCAAATGTGCGCATGATTTGATATTGAAGATTCATCTCGTTACCCCTCAGCGTTCATTTTTTTCAGGTTCATAGGCCGAGTAATCGACCAAAGTTCCCAGCATCTGCAGATAGGCAATCAGCGCGTCCATCTCGGTGAGGCGATTGGCGCTACCATCAAAATTTGCGATCACTGCTTTGGGATAACGTGCAGTCAGGGCAGCGCCATCCAAGTCAGGGTTTGCTTGCGCAGCCATATCGGTTGCGGCATTTTTTATCATCTCGTCGGTGTAGGGCACACCAACGCGCCTATTGGCAACAAGATGGTCAGAAATCGTTTTCACATCCAAATCACTGTCGGCCAGAAATGCATAGGGAGGCATGATTGATTCTGGCACAACATCACGCGGATTTTTCAAATGTTGAATGTGCCAATCGTTTGAGTAGCGTCCACCCACACGCGCCAGATCTGGCCCAGTACGTTTTGATCCCCATTGGAACGGATGATCATACATTGACTCTGCAGCAAGGCTGTAATGACCATAGCGTTCGACTTCATCGCGAAACGGGCGGATCATTTGCGAGTGACACGCATAGCAGCCTTCGCGGACATAGATATTGCGGCCCACCAATTCCAGAGGCGAATAAGGTCGCATCCCTTTCACTTTTTCGATTGTGTTTTCGAGCCAGAACAGCGGCGCAATTTCTACAATGCCGCCGATCGTAACGACGAGAAGTGAGAGCACCAAAAGCAATGTCACATTGCGTTCGATATTGCCGTGCCAATCGAGGATTTTGTTCGTAGTGTTTGCCATGATAGTGCAGTTCCTTATTCAGCAGGCTGTAATGGCGGCGAGGCAATTTTTTCGAATCCCATGGGGATTTCTGCGCGAACATCACCGCGAATAGTCTTCCACACATTGAAGATCATCACGAGCAATCCGCTGAGATAGAGCAGCCCGCCAAAGGCCCGCATGATATAATAAGGGTGCATGGCGGCAGTGGTTTCAACAAATGAATAAACAAGGAAACCTTGATCATCATACTCGCGCCACATCAATCCTTGCATGATGCCGGACACCCACATGACCGAAGCGTAAATTACAATGCCCAATGTGGCGAGCCAGAAATGCCAGTTAACAAGGCGCAGCGAATAAAGCTGCGGGCGGTTCCAGAGCTTTGGCACCAAGAAATAAATGGCACCAAACGACACCAAGCCAACCCATCCCAGCGCACCGGAATGCACATGACCAATGGTCCAATCAGTATAGTGGCTCAGTGAGTTCACAGCTTTGATGGCCATCAACGGACCTTCAAAAGTCGACATGCCATAGAAGGCCAGAGACATGACTAACATGCGCAAAATTGGGTCAGTGCGCAGCTTGTCCCAGGCTCCAGACAGCGTCATCAAACCGTTAATCATTCCACCCCAAGAGGGCATCCACAACATGACGGAGAACACCATTCCAAGCGTCTGCGCCCAATCAGGAAGAGCCGTATAGTGCAGGTGGTGTGGGCCTGCCCAAATATACATAAAGATCAACGCCCAGAAGTGAATAATCGATAAACGGTAAGAATATACCGGGCGATTTGCTTGCTTCGGCACGAAGTAATACATCATGCCGAGGAAACCAGCGGTGAGAAAAAAGCCTACAGCATTATGGCCATACCACCATTGCGTGAGTGCATCTTGCACACCTGAAAATGCGGAATAACTTTTTGAACCGAAGAGCGAAACAGGCATCGAAAGGTTATTGACGATATGCAGCATCGCAACAGTAATAATGAAAGAGAGATAGAACCAATTGGCCACATAGATGTGCGGCTCTTTGCGTTTCACCAGCGTACCGAGGAAAACAATCAGATAGGCCACCCAGACGATCGTCAGCCAGATATCAACATACCATTCCGGTTCGGCATACTCGCGACTTTCGGTGATGCCGAGAAGATATCCAGTTGCGGCCATCAAGATGAAAAGCTGGTAACCCCAAAATACAAACCAGGCGAGATCACCGCCCCAAAGCCTTGCCCGTGTGGTGCGCTGAACCACATAGAACGACGTTGCCATCAATGCATTGCCACCAAACGCAAAGACCACGGCTGATGTGTGCACCGGGCGCAATCGGCCAAAGTTAAACCATGGTTGAAAATTGAGATCAGGCCAAGCTAGTTGCGACGCAATAATGACGCCTATCAACATGCCAGCAGCGCCCCAGAAAAGTGTGGCAATGATACCGTAGCGAACCACGCCGTCCATATACACAGTGAGATCTGCTTGCAGCGGCCCACTGTTTGCGGGTTCAAAACTAACGCGCCGCATCAGAAGAATTGTGCCAACTAGCAATACAACAAAGATGATCCAAAAATGGGCTCTGAAGGCTGCATCTTGCCCAACGGCTGCTGCCATCAAAGCGAGAAATGCCGCAAACCCCACTGCACTTGCTGTTGTTGCACCCTTCATCCCGCAGTCCCCTTTAATGTCCCAGCGTGGATTTGAATAACAACAAACCCATCTCCAACAACAATGCCAAACCAAGGTGATGTGTTCCTTGATCTAGATCAAAGAGTGCGGGCTGCCTTTAACGGTATCATTCTGCTTTAGGGCATGTGCCGATCACAGAACGAGGGCCGTGAATTTGGAACAGTTGACCGTCAGTTTTGTGAAAATCTGCGAGCTTCAGAGCATGGTTTGCGATGACCTTGAAGCAATTGCAGATGGTTTGCCGGACTCGGTCGATACTCAATTTGTTTTAATGACAGCGCAGCGATTGCTTGCAACCATGCGACGTGCACATGACTTCGAAGAGGGCGTGTTGTTTCCTGTGTTGGAGTTGAACATGCCACACCTGTCAGCAACGTTGGAACGGCTACGTTTTGAACATTGGGGTGACGAAGAATTTGCAGCCGATATCCATCAGGCTTTACGTGAATATGTAAGGCTTGGTGACAAGGCTAAAGTTGACTCTTTAGCTTGGATGTTACGTGGATTTTTTGATGGCTTGCGCCGACATATTGCATTTGACCGCGAAGTTCTGCTGTCAAAAATCAATCAAATAAAGGCATCACCCACGATCAATTTCGGTCAGGTCTAGAAGTCGATTTAAATCTGGAATTTCGATATTCCTGTTGTTGACAAGATTTATTGCACCGACTTGCCGAAGTTTGGTGAAGTGGCGGCTAACAGTTTCGATTGTTAAACCCAAAAAATCAGCGATATCAGATCGCGTCAGCGGAATTTCAAATTGCACAACTCCAGATTTCTCGTGGGCTTCGGGGTCAATATGAATTGCAATATAATAGAGAAAACTTGCAACCTTTTCCCGAGCTGATTTCCTGCCCAGTGTGAGCATCCAATTTCGAGCTTCATCAAGTTCTTTTAAAGCCTGTTGATGAAGGCGGTGTTCAAGTTCCGGCGATTCTTTGATTAGCTTGTCCAATACTGTTCGTGGGAAGGAACAAACCTTCACATCAGTAGCACTTTGAATTTCAACCTCGCTTTGCAAACTGAACGGGCGGCCCAAGAAATCGGGAGCAAATTGGAGTCCGACAATTTGCTGTCTGCCATCAGCAGTGAGTTTTGAAAGTTTGACGACACCGCGCAAAATATTCGAATAGCGATCAAGTTTTTCTCCATCAGTCGCCAATTGCTTTTCGGCTTCAAAGCTATGTTTGAGCGTGTGTTTGCTGAGTTCAATAAGCTGCTTAGGTGTCAACGCGCCGCAAATACCACGGTGCCGCGCCTCGCAAGATCGGCACAGAACTGGAACATCTGAATTGTGAATATCGAGTCTTTTGGAGCTGGTTTGCTGATCGTCGCTTGTCATGATGAATGACGCTACAGGCAACACCCTAAAATCGCAAATTGATTGAAGACCGGATGCCACGCCCTGCATTATAGTTGTGCAAAGTCTTGAAACTCTGCATATTTGAATACCCAAGCATAACCAGTGCGGAAGTAAGCTTTTTGGAACTCAAGTGGCTCGAAGATTTTTTGGCAGTTGCCAGCAGCGGTAATTTTTCCCGCGCTGCAGAGGTGCGCAACGTCACGCAACCTGCTTTCAGTCGGCGACTAAAAGCATTAGAAGTATGGATCGGTGTTCCATTGTTGGACCGCAGTTCTTATCCGATTACGCTCACGCCTGCAGGCGCAAAATTCCTGCCAATAGCGGAAATTGCAGTTCGCGATCTCCTGAATGGTCGCCTTGAAGTTCGCGCGGCTTCAACAGCTGACGAAACAACACTCAGGTTTGCCATGCCACACTCGTTGGCTGTCGGATTTTTCCCAACTTGGTGGCAATCGGTTGACCCCGTGAATAGCGATATAACAGCAAAAGTCATTGCGGATAATTTTCATGACTGCATCGAAATGCTGTTGCACGGTGCATGCCACATTTTGCTCTGCTTTCGCAATGAAGCTGTGCCCAATCCTTTGGGTGCGAGTGGCTGCCCGGGCATGGCTATTGACCATGATCAACTTGTTGCTGTTTCTGTTCCCGATGGGCACGGCCAGCCGCTCCATCGATTAGACGCCTCCAATACATCTTCAGTTGCGTTCTTGAATTATGCACCAGATGCGTTTCTTGGGAAAGTAACTGCGAGTTTGTTGAATGCGGCGACACCGCGATTAAATCTGGACCTCCGCTATGAAAGTGCTTTTGCCGAGGCTGTTCGGGCGCAAACATTAGTCGGAGCGGGAATGGCTTGGTTGCCGCGCAGTTTAATAAGATCTGATTTGCGCGAAGGTCGACTGGTCGCTGCAGGAGAGAATTTGCCAAAAGCCGATCTTGAAATCTGGCTTTACCGCTCTACGCAGAACTCTTCGCGGACAGTCGAAAAGCTGTGGCAATCCGCAAGATTTCTCAGCGAAAAAACCCTGCGCGATGCTGGAGTAACATAGTTTTATCCGTTCTGCGCATTGGTAAGGTTTGAGGTCTGGCACTAGGATACTATTATCGTCGGAGTTGAAAGTTTGTCAGAAAAAACTGAACTGGTGGTAGGTGTGATCGGTGGGCTTGGCCCAGAAGCGACGCTGGATTTTTTTGCCAAAGTTCTTCACCATTCACATGCAGCTAAAGACCAAGACCACATTCACCTGATCATCGAAAGTAATCCAAAAACACCCAATCGCAACGACGCTATCGCGGGTCGTGGCCCGTCGCCAGCCCCCGCACTTGCAGACATGGCACAAAGCCTTGAACGAGCAGGCTCTGATTTCATCGTCATGGCATGCAATACAGCTCATGCTTACGAAGCCGATATCCGTGCGGCACTCACCAAACCGTTTATAAGTCTGATCACTGAAGTGGTTGATGAAGTGCGCAATTTGCATCCAGAAGCAAAGCGCGTTGGAATTTTAGCGACGCAAGGAAGTCGCGATGCAAAAATTTTCGCACCCGCGTTTGCGCAACATGCCATCGAAGTGCTGCAGCTCAATGACCTCTCTCAAGCTCGCTTTATGCAACTGCTTTACCGCATCAAGGCCGGAGAACGCGGGACCGACTTGTGGGACGGAATGCAGCAACTGGGTGAGGAATTGGTTGCCATGGGAGCGGACATTCTGATTGCAGGTTGCACGGAAGTGCCATTGATCTTGCGTCAGGGCGATAATACTAAAATTATGATCGATTCAACCGATGTGTTGGCCAGGCGTTGTGTAATCTACGCCCGCCGAAGCGAACCTCTGCCCGTTTATCCGGAGACGTCATGACAACTACCTATTTGAAAAAAGCAGTCAAGACAGCGACGACTGGAGAAACTGACACACAAGCTTCAGTGCGCGAAATGCTTGAAACGATCAGAGTTGGTGGCGAAAAGGCAGCGATTGACTTTGCCCGAAGCCTTGACGGTTGGGATGGCGAAATCGTCGTCAGCCGTGCGGCGATCGATGCTGCCACCAAAGCTCTGCCTGAAAGCGTTAAAGATGATATTCGTTTCGCCCGTGATCGCATTTGCGCATTTGCAGCCCACCAACGCGATTCAGTTCGTGAATTTGAAGTGGATTTGCTGGATGGATTGGTGGCGGGGCAAAAGGTAATCCCCATCACCACTGCTGGCTGTTACGTGCCGGGTGGTCGCTACTCTCACGCAGCCTCAGCATTGATGAGTGTGGGCACGGCCCGGGTCGCAGGGGTGCAAAACATTGTGGCGGCAACGCCGTCGCAAAAAGATCGTGGAATTAATCCAGGCATTCTTTATGCCATGGACATTGCAGGTGCTGATACGATTTTAGCACTGGGTGGGGTGCAAGCCATTGCCGCACTCACTTACGGCCTCTTCACCAAACAACCTGCCGATATAGTTGTAGGCCCCGGCAATCGCTTTGTGGCGGAGGCTAAGCGCTTGTTATTTGGCCAGATTGGGATTGACGTTGTGGCAGGGCCAACTGAAACTATGGTAATCGCCGACGAAACCGCCGACGCTGCGGTGATCGCATCAGATCTTTTGGGACAAGCAGAACACGGTCCAGATTCGCCAGTTTGGCTCATCACCCTTTCGAAAAAGATAGGTGAAGACGTAATTGCCCTGATGCCGAACATGATTGCAGCATTGCCTGATACCGCGCGCAAGGCAGCAGAGGCAGCGTGGCGTGATTATGGTGAGGTCATAGTCGTTGGCAGCCGTGAGGAGGCCTGCGTCATCAGCGATCAATACGCTTCAGAACATTTGCATATCCAAGCGGCCGATTTGCCGTGGTGGCATAAAACGCTGCGCAACTATGGCTCATTATTTCTTGGTGAAGAAACAACTGTGGCCTTTGGTGATAAATGCTCCGGCCCTAATCACATTCTGCCAACCAAGGGCGGCGGACGCTACAGTGGCGGATTAAGCGCTGCGAAATTCCTCAAAGTTTTAACCTATCAACGCATGACGCGAGAAGGTGCGCGCGTCGTAGCACCCGTTGCTGCTCGCATATCGAGGCTTGAGGGAATGGAGGCACACGCACGCACAGCAGATGTGCGGCTTGCAAAATACTTTCCAGCAGAAAAATTTGAGCTGGGCTCGCTATGACCATAAATGGCCCGCATCTTGATCTTGATTTAAGTCTCCCAGCTTCAATTCCTGATGCTGGCATCAAGCGGGCCAATGAAATTATGGCGACGGGTAAACTCCATCGCTATGGCGAGGATCGTTCAGGCGTTCCCGAAGCATCGGCTTTGGAGCAGGACTTTGCAGAATATCTAGGTACAAAATATTGTGCAGCTCTCAATTCATGTGGAGCATCGATGTTTGTCGCACTCAAATGTGCAGGCGTGCGGCATGGTGATAAAGTGTTGATGAATGCCTTCACATTGGCACCAGTCCCAGGTGCAGTCGAACACGCGGGCGCACAACCGGTTTTTGTTGAAATCACCGAAAGTTACAAAATTGATTTTGCGGACCTTGAAAAGAAAGCGGCCAGCAGCGGTGCCGAGGTTTTATTGCTGTCTCATATGCGCGGACATATCTGCGATATGGTTGAACTCATGGCCATTTGTAACCGTCTGGGCCTCACTGTGGTTGAAGATTGTGCGCACACCATGGGGGCAAAATGGGATGGTAAGTTTACCGGAACATTTGGCGCAATAGGCTGCTTCAGTTTGCAATCCTACAAACACATTAATGCCGGAGAGGGTGGTTTGTTGGTCACCAATGACCCTGACATGGCGGCAAAAGCCATTCTTTATTCCGGCAGCTATATGCTCTACGCCCAACATAAGGCTCGCCCAGATTTATCTTATTTTGAGAAACATCGGGGCCATATTCCCAACTTCAGCCTGCGCATGTCAAACTTAGTTGCCGCAATCGCGCGCCCTCAAATCGGACTGTTGGCCGAACGGTCCAAAACGTGGAACGCGCGTTACCAGAAACTGGCAGAAGGATTGCGCACTATCCAGAATATCCGCGTGCCAGTCCGCGCTGAAAAAGAGAACTACGTCATGAGTTCCATCCAATTTTCAGTCAAAGGCCTTTCTACGACAGAAATGGATCAGTTTCTGAATGCCTGTGCGTCGCGTGGCGTTTATGTCAAATGGTTCGGGCGAAGCGTCCCCCTAGGCTTCACGAGCGTTCATGAACATTGGCAATATGTTGAGCAACGGCAAGAACTGCCACAATCAGCGCGCGTGCTGAGCGAGATGTGTGACATGCGCATTCCACTGGTGTTGCCACTGGAAAGTTGCGAGACTGTAGTTGCGGTGATCCGTCATTGTTTGGCCGAAGTTGAAGCTGCACATTAGAAGCTATGCCGCTGCGGCATGATTTGGCTCGTTCTTGGCATTGGCCACTGAACTGCGGCTTTCGTAGGCTTATGATAGTGTTGTGTGATTATTGGAGTTTTTCGGATGCATTTAGCTCGATTTCCACGGGTGCGCCTCGGCCATTTGCCAACTCCACTCGAGCCTATGCCAAACCTCACAAAGCTACTTGGCGGACCAAAGCTTTATATTAAGCGCGACGACTGCACAGGTCTTTCCTCTGGCGGAAACAAAACCCGAAAGTTAGAATTTCTCATGGCAGATGCCCTGCAAAAAGGGGCTGATACGGTGATCACCCAGGGTGCCATCCAATCAAACCATGCCCGTCAAACTGCGGCCGCCGCGGCCAAGCTGGGCATGAAATGCCACATCCTTCTTGAAAACCGGACAGGAAGCCAAAGCCCGGACTATTGTGGTTCAGGCAATGTGCTGCTTGATCATATTCACGGCGCGCCAACACGCAGCTTTCCCGGCGGCACCGATATGAACGCCGCAATGGAAGTTGTTGCTGAGAACGTGAAGTCCAAGGGCGGCAAGCCCTATATTATAGTGGGTGGTGGTTCCAACCCTATAGGGGCACTTGGCTATGTAAATTGTGCCCTTGAGTTGGTTGCACAGGCCAATGATATGAGCTTGCGGATTGATCATTTGGTTCACGCCACAGGCAGTGCCGGAACCCAAGCAGGCCTTGTCGCGGGCTTAGAGGGATTGCGCAGTCACATTCCAGTGCTCGGCATTGGCGTGCGTGCGGCACGCCCCGCGCAAGAAGAAAACGTCTATAAACTTGCTTGTGCAACTGCCGATCTGATGGGCATGACAGGAGCAGTTGCCCGCGACCGCGTTGTAGCCAACACCGACTACGTGGGGCCGGGCTATGGTAAGCCGACAGAGGCAATGATCGAGGCCATCAATATATTGGCCCGCACCGAGGGCATACTGCTCGACCCAGTCTATTCCGGCAAAGGCATGGCCGGGCTTATCGATCTCATCCGCAAAGGATATTTTAAAGCGACGGAAAACGTTGTATTTTTACACACCGGGGGCAGCGTTGGTTTGTTTGGCTACAATGATTTGTTTGATGCCACGCGGCCAAATTGAACTTCAAAGAGAACGATTAAAAGTCGTCAAATACAAATGGGAATTCAGACAACCAAGTCAACACAAGGGAGAACTAAAATGACCGTAAGACGCACAATACTTGCAGCGATGACTGCCATGCTTTTGGCAGGTGCCACTGCCACTGCCGCGATGGCAGATAAAATAATCATCGGTACATTCGGAACACCAACACCTATGCAAGCGGCAATTGCCGCTGGTGATATCGATAAAGCGACAGGCATGGAAATTGAATGGCGCAAGTTTGCTTCCGGCGCGGAAGTCATCGCGGCAATGGCGTCTGGCGATCTTAAAATTTCGGAAATTGGCTCGTCACCATTGGCAATCGGCGCTTCACAAGGTGTGGATTATCAACTGTTTGGCATATCCGATATCATTGGTGCCGCCGAAGCACTGATTGCTCGGGATGGTTCAGGCATCACCAAAGTTGAAGATTTGAAGGGCAAGAAAGTTGCGGTGCCGCTGGGTTCAACAGCGCATTATTCTCTGATGGGCGCGCTCAAAAATGCCGGTCTCACCTCAGCCGATGTTGAAGTGATTGGCATGAAACCCGATCAAATTTCTGCCGCATGGGATCAAGGCCAAATTGACGCTACATTCATTTGGGAACCTGTTCGCGGCAAAGCCATGAAAACCGGTAAAATGATTATCGCAGCAAATCAAGTTGCGGGTGCACCGACCTTTGATGGTTGGGTTGCGAATACAGAATTTGCCAAAGCAAATCCAGACTTCATGACCAAGTTCTTGAAGGCCATTGAAGCTGCCAACGCTTCTTATAACTCAAACCCAGATGCCTGGACCGCTGACTCAGCACAAGTTAAAGCCATCGCTGACCGCACAGGTTCGCCTGCTGCTGAAGTTCCTGCTGCATTGAAAGATTATACATTCCCGTCGCTTGCAACCATGGCATCTGCCGACTGGTTGGGCGGTGGAAATCAAGCCAATATGCTGGCGACGGCCAAGTTCCTGATGGAGAACAAGCGGGTTGATGCGGTGCTTGATGATTACTCCAAATTTGTAAACGGGGATTACATCGCAGCTGCAATGAAGTAAGTCATATCGGTAATATAATTCTGCCGTAAGTTTCCACTCCGCCACTTTTGGTGGGGTGGTCAATTTATTAGTTGCATAGGGCCCGCATGGGAAGTCTTCATGTCGATCACGTAACCGTCGAATTTCCAGTTGGCCCAAACACGCCACCAGTCAAAGCTTTGTCTGATGTCGATCTTGAAATTCAGTCTGGCGAATTTGTTGTTGCGTTGGGTGCTTCTGGCTGCGGAAAGTCCACACTGCTCAATTTATTGGCCGGATTTCTCTCGCCCTCAGTGGGGCAAATTAAACTCAATGGCACTGTTGTTGCGGGCCCCGGGGCTGATAGAGCCGTCGTTTTTCAAAAACACGCATTGCTGCCTTGGCTTAATGTGATTGATAACGTGGCTTTTGGACTAAAGTTACGCGGTATCGGAAAATCTGAGCGCCACGAAGTGGCCCGCAAGCATCTGAAGCAACTGGGCCTTGAAGCATTTGAAACCCACCCCGTATACCAACTTTCTGGTGGTATGCAGCAGCGCGTTGGCATTGCGCGCGCATTGGCAAGCGATCCTGAAATTTTATTGATGGATGAGCCATTGGGCGCTTTGGATGCGCTCACCCGTGAAAAAGCCCAAGAACTCATTATCCGAATTTGGAAAGAAACTTCAAAAATGGTATTCTTCATCACTCACAGTGTTGAAGAGGCACTGTTTATGGCAACGAGATTGATCGTGATGTCACCACGACCCGGCCGCATCACCCACACTTTTGATCTGGATTTCAGTAAGAAATTTCTCGCCGGGACTGATGCCCGAACAGTAAAGGCTTCGCCTGAATTTATCAAAATGCGCGAACAGGTTTTAAAGATAATTTTTGGCGACGAAGAAGCTGGCGGAGGCGATCATGTCTAACGGCAAGAAACCACCATCAACTTCTTTTTTCGGTTCGCTCATTAAGATCAAGCCAACCAAGCCCGGCGAAGTTTATGGCGTGCCCGGCCAAGGCGATAGTTTAGCAATCAGCGCCGTATCAGCGCTTTGTCTCATTGGTTTTTGGGCACTGGCAACATGGGCCGGGTGGATCAAGCCACTGTTCTTGCCTTCGCCAATGGCAATTTTCAATAAGTTCATACAGGTCTCAACGGAAGGTTTCGCAGATAGGACGCTGCTCCAACACACATGGATCAGTGTATTGCGGGTCTTTGGTGCGCTGATATTAGCTTGCGCAACTGCCATCCCAGTTGGCCTTGCCATGGGCATGAGCAGGGTGATGCGTGGTATATTTGATCCACCGATTGAATTCTATCGCCCTGTGCCACCGTTGGCCTATCTGCCGCTGATGATCGTGTGGTTTGGCATTGGAGAGCTTGCAAAAGTCTTGCTCATTTTTCTGTCAATCTTTGCGCCCGTTGCAATAGGCACGCGTTCTGGTGTGAGGTCTGCCGCCATCGAGCAAGTTCATGCGGCTTACTCTTTGGGTGCCACGCCTTGGCAAGTTTTAACCCAAGTTATCCTGCCTGCAGCTTTGCCCGAAATTATTACCGCAGTGCGCATCGGCATGGGAGTGGGTTGGACCACTTTGGTGGCCGCTGAAATGGTGGCAGCAACAAGCGGCATAGGTTTCATGGTTTTGTCAGCATCGCAGTTCCTGCAGACATCCACAGTGATCATGGGCATCTTCATCATTGCAGCAATCGCGTATGCGTTTGATCTATTAATGCGCTTTCTCGAACGCAAGCTCGTTCCGTGGAAAGGCCGCGCTTAGAAATTTCAAAGTTTGCGATAAACTGCGCATCAACCGAGCGCTTTAATTTTCCCGGAATTTTCAGCTTCTTGGCGCTCAATTGTTTCGGCCGTCAGGCGGTAATGTTCAGCGAGCAACTTACAAGCCACGTCAGCTTTGCGGGCGATTGCTGCTTCGGCAATCTGCGAATGTTCCGCTTGAATGTTCCGTTTCTTTGCGCTGCCACCTGATAATAACAAGGGAATGCGGTATCGTTCTGTATCAACATAAAGACGCTCGAAATAGTCAATCATGCGCGGAGAGCCACAGGCGCTAATAAGCTGCTTGTGGAAGGCGTGATGTCGTCGCTCGAGCTCCCACAACACATCATCATCATTCGTTGCTGCGCGTTGGGATTGTAAAGTGAGAGCATGCAGCGCCGACACAATGCCTGCTTCCCAAGTGTCGTGACCATTTTTGATGGAAAGTCGGAACGCTTCAGTTTCAATAAGAATTCGCAAGTTGACGGTGTCCCACATTTCATCAATTGAAAGGGGGGCAACAGTAAAGCCACGCAATGGCGCAAGCGAAACCAAACCTTCGGCTTGAAGTCTGCTCAAGGCTTCGCGGAGGGGTGAGAACCCCATGGTGTAATGTTTGCTGAGGACCGCCATTTTTAAGGCCTGCTTTGGCATCCATGTTCCACGGACGATGTCATGGCGCAGGGCGAAATAAGCCTTTTCGGCAAGTGTCATGATCTACCCAAATCAAAGTGAAAAGCGAGTTGCAGGGTGGCGACATAGCCACCCTGCAACTTAGTAAAGTTTAAACGTTGCTGCCCATGCGCGCAAACTTGGCGGCATCAGAAGACTTCAAATTGGCAGCAAGAACCAAACCAATAAGCGCTGCTACAACAACAAGCGCTGGCAGAATGATGCCAAGTGCGCCGGATGTGCCAGTGAGTCCGCCAAAGTTCATAAAGATATAAGCGAACAAAGCGGCCATCGCGATTCCTGCAACCAAGGGTGCAAGTTTTGACACCAGCGAATTTTCGCCAAAGTTATTCTTGCTGAAGAATGCCATGACTGAAAAAGACGCAAGCGCCATCATCGCCATGATTCCCAATGTTCCGATTTGGCTGATCCACGTGAAGAGATTGAGAATAGGATCAAGACCAAGAACCGCAAACAATCCTACGACGATGATTGCTACAATCGTTTGTGTGATTGAGCCAATGTGTGGGCTTTGATGCGTGGCGTGTGTCGCGCCGAAGCTGGCAGGCAACAAGCCTTCACGACCCATCACGTATGTGTAACGTGAGATGTAGCTGTGGAATGCACTAACCGCCGCGAAGATTGATGTGACAAATAACAATCCCATAATGGTTGAAACCGTTGTGCCGGCATAGCGTTCAGCAACGCCAAACATATAAGCTGTTGGATCAGGCAATGCTTGAATAGCTGGCATCACCTTGTCCACACCCGTCGCCGCAATCATCAACCAGGACGTAATCAAAAAGAAAAGACCAATCGTAATGATGGAAAGATAAGTCGCGCGGGGAATTGTTCTCTTGGGGTCTTTAGCTTCTTCAGCATAAATAGTGCTGGCTTCGATTCCGATAAAGCAACCCATCACAAAAAGAAGAGCCACTGGCAAAGAACCACTGAAGAGATTGGTTGTATTGAGCAGTGGAATGGAAAGACCTGAGTCTCCACCTTTTGCCAAAATTGAACCATCAACAATAAACACAACAAGATATTCGAGTAAAACCAGTGCCATCAGAATTTTGGCAGAAAGATCAACCTGACGATATCCCAAAATGCCAACCAATGCGATTGCGATCAAGCTCCAAACCCACCACGGCATGACAAGTCCCATCGCACCAAATGTGCCAGCAGCTGCGCCGCCAAGCAAACCGAGCAATCCGATTTGCATGCAATTATAAGACAAGAGTGCGATTGCAGCGACTGCGCCACCGGCTTGCCCACCAAGGCCGCGTGCAGTGAATGCGTAAAACGCGCCTGCATTGCTGATGTGCCGGGCCATGGCCATGTAGCCGACCGCGAAAAGCAGCATGAGCAATGTGACTAATATAAATGTCAGCGGCAACCCAATGCCATTGCCTAAGAGCATACCAAGTGGAATGGCAGCCGCGGCACCCGTAAGCGGAGCAGCCGCAGAAATTACCATAAATGCAACAGCCCCCACGCCGAGCGCATTCGTGCGCAAGCGATTGCTGCCAACTGATGTTGTTGAAGTCACGTTCCCCTCCTGACCGGTCCAGCCGGTGTGTTTTGTTTGATGGAGGTGGTTGATCCCACCCCTCAATAACATGTTATAGATGTGCAGAGTATTTTACTAAAGACGTATTATTTTCGAAAATAAGTCTTGCCATCGAAAATACTAACTGTCAATGCTTATGGAAGTTCGTCTTGCTGGAGTTTTGTAAATGTCAAAAAAACATGAAAATTACCGCGAAGATGGTGTCGGTCGGGCAAATGTCGAAGACACACCGGAGTTACTTGATTACTATAAGGACCTCGAAAAATATCAAGCCGGCGCTCTGTGGACCGTAGCCAACAAGATCGAGCCTTGGGAACCAAAAAGCCAATCGGTGCCCGTCGTTTGGCGCTACAAGGAACTTCGCGAACATGTTCTTCGCGCTTTGCAATTGGTCTCGCCTGAAAAAGCTGGGCGCCGCGTAATTTATCTTAACAATCCAGGTCGAACCGAAGTTTCTGCCGCCGTAGGTTGGATTTATGGTGGCTTGCAGGTGATGAACCCCGGTGAAGTTGCTAGCGCACACCGTCACTCAGCATCAGCAATTCGCTTCATCATGGAAGGCAAGGGTGCCTATACCGTTGTAGACGGTCACAAGATGACACTAGGTGAAAATGATTTTGTGCTAACGCCAAATGGCACGTGGCATGAACATGCCGTCGAAGCGAGCGGTACAACTTGCATCTGGCAAGACGGACTGGATATTCCTTTCGTCAATGCCATGGAAGCAAATTTCTACGAGGTGCATCCACAGCAGCGCCAGCCCGAAAGCGGCTATGAAGTTGATGACATGACGAAGACGTGGTGCAACCCAGGTTTGCGGCCCATGGGACAAACTTGGGATAAGGGCTACAGCCCCATGTATAAATATGAATGGGAACCAACCTACGAGTCATTGACCAAATTTGCGACGTCCACAAAGGGTTCACCCTTTGATGGTATTTTGATGGAATATGTAAACCCAGTCACCAATGGCCCGGTGATGCAAACACTGGGTGCTTCTATGCAAATGTTGCGCGCTGGCGAACACACCAAAGCGCATCGCCACACGGGCAGCGGCCTTTATCATGTCGCTAAGGGCAAGGGCCATTCGATCATAAATGGCAAACGCTATGAATGGCAGGCCAAAGATATTTTCTGTGTTCCGTCTTGGATGTGGCATGAACATGTGAATGATTCAGCCACTGAAGACGCATGTCTTTTCTGCTTGTCCGATCTTCCGGTAATGCGCGCAACAGGCCTTTACCGCGAACAGGCTTTTGCCGATAACAACGGCCACCAAATTCTTATTTAAGGAACACCAATGAAACTCGTAACCTATCGCTACTCCGTTGAATCAGAAGCCCGCCTCGGTGTGATTGTTGATGATCTCGTTGTCGATGTAGCAGCCCTTGGCGCAGCCTTTGACAAAGAGCTGCCAGATACGATGCTCGATCTCATCGATGAAGGTCGTGCAGGGCTTGAATCAATCAAACAATGCCTGAAATCAGCCAAAGGCAATTTTGAAACAGGCACAGCCATGGCGCTTGCCAACGTTGATTTACTCGCACCAATTCCACGCCCCCGCAAAAATATATTTGGCATTGGTCTAAATTATGTTGAACACGTGGCGGAAAGCGCCAAAGCGCTTGATACGTCCAAGGATTTGCCCAAACAGCCAGTGATATTTTCCAAGCCGCCAACCACAGTCATCGGCCCCGGCATGGCCATTGAGCATAACAGCAAGATCACACAACAATTGGATTGGGAAGTTGAGCTCGCCGTGATTATTGGCACACGGGCTAAACGCGTGACTAAGAAAAATGCACTTAAATATGTGTTCGGTTACTCGGTCATGATTGATGTTTCTGCCCGTGATAATCGACGTGCCGGGCAATGGATTTTCTCCAAAGGTCAAGATACTTATGCGCCATTTGGCCCCTGCATCGTAACCGCAGATGAAATTCCAAATCCGCAGAAGTTAGATCTGTGGCTCACTGTCAACGGTGTAGAAAAGCAACGCTCCAACACCAAACACATGCTGTTCAAAGTTGATGATTTAATCTCAGATATTTCGTCAGGCATCACCCTTGAACCAGGCGACATTATCGCGTCCGGCACACCGGAAGGTGTTGGCGCTGGTCGTTCGCCGCAAGAATGGATGTGGCCAGGAGATGTTATCGTTGCTGGTGTCGAAGGCATCGGCACTATCCGCCATCCTGTTGTCAACGCAACACCAGACTGAAAGTGTCGCAATCATGAACACAGCACCTTTTAAAGTTGCCGTTGTGCAAATGGCCTCGCACCCTGATGATGCGATGGCAACATCAATTGAAGTGGCCGGACGTTTGCGTGAAGCTGCAGGGCAGGGAGCGAAACTTGTTGTATTTCCTGAAGCTTTGATTGGGGGCTATCCAAAGGGCGCAAGTTTTGGTGCACCAATTGGAATGCGCAAGCCAGAAGGCCGTGAAGCATTTGCGCGTTATCATTCTGCCGCAATTGATTTAGACGGACCAGAAGTCGCAATGATTGCCGAAGCAACATCGGAAACAGGCGCGTTCTGCGTAGTAGGCGTGATCGAACGTGATGGCGCAACCCTTTATTGCACAGCGCTCTATTTTGACGGAGCCAATGGCTTGGTGGGCAAGCATCGCAAATTAATGCCGACCGCCGCTGAGCGATTGATCTGGGGTTTTGGTGACGGATCAACGATGAGCGTTCACAAAACTGACTTCGGAACAGTTGGTGCTGTCATCTGCTGGGAAAATTACATGCCAGCGTTGAGGATGCACATGTATCACCAAGGGGTCACACTCTATTGCGCACCGACTGCTGACGATCGCGACACATGGGTGCCCACAATGCAGCATATCGCCCTTGAGGGCCGCTGCTTTGTGTTGACAGCATGCCAACACATCAAACGCAGCAACTATTCTGCCAATCACGAAAGTGCATTGGGCGACGACCCGGAACTGGTGATGATGCGGGGTGGCAGTGCCATAATTAGCCCTTTGGGTAAGGTGCTGGCGGGTCCAGACTTTTTCGGCGAGACGATTATTTATGCAACGCTCGATCCGCAAGATATCATACGTGCCAAATATGATTTTGATGCCACAGGTCATTATGCGCGGCCAGACGTTTTCCAACTGGAAGTGGATACGCGGGCCAAACCAGCCGTTCGTGAAATATAGCGATCATGCGTTTTGATCTCGACAAAGTGGAAACCTCTGTTGCCTACAAGTTGCTGGCAGCAACAGTTGTGCCTCGTCCAATTGCTTGGGTGGTAACGCAGAGTTTGAAGGGTCATATCAACACAGCACCCTATAGTTTTTTTAATGTCATGGGATCAGCGCCACCCACAATTGCCATTGGTATTCTGGCCGATCCAAAGCGCGGGTTTAAAGACACGGCCCGCAACATTCTAGATACTGGCGAGTTTGTTGTGAATCTTGTGCCAGAACGTTTGGTCGAGAAAATGAACATAACCTCGATTGATGCACCGACAGGCACCAATGAATTGGACCTTGCCGGTCTGACGACAAGTCCATCAACCCATATCAAGCCGCCGCGCATTTCTGAAAGCCCGGTGTCGTTTGAATGCGTCACCTTTACTACTGTCGAAACCGGCCCGCAGCAGATCGTTGTGATTGGCCGCGTCTTGGCGATACATATTGATGATGCCATAGTCTTAAGTGCAGAGCGCGGTCACGTTGATACACCCGCGCTTGATCTCGTCGCGCGCACCTTTGGTTCAGGATACGCCCGCACCCGCGACACATTCGAACTTGTGCGCCCCACATGGGAAAAGTTTTTGCAAAACGCAAAAGGAAAGCAATTATGATTTACAAAAAAGATCATTTTGGTTGACTCCTTTAATGCTCAAGTTTACTAAACTGAGCAGTAAGATTTTGCATCAAGACGAAATCAACTGGGAAGCAACAAGGGAAAACCAAAATGCTACAAGAACGCATTGAAGGTAAATGGCTGGCTTGTTTTCGCCGCGTGTTTGCGCTGAATGGAATTGGCAAGGGCACCAAAGTTGCGCTGATCTCCGAAACCCAGTCGAGGCCCGTCCTCATTCATTTATCCGAGTTGGCACTTTATGATCTCGGCGCAGATTTTTGCATGATCCAAATGCCAACACCTCCTCAAACGGCTCCTGTCCCTGTGAAAGGCACGGGCACGTCTCTTGCCATCCAACATAATCGCGCGGCAATTGAAGCAATGAAGCAATGTGAAATCGTGGTTGATTGCACAGTTGAGGGAATGATCCACGCGCCGGAATGGCCTGAAGTTGAAAATTCCGGCGCGCGCATTCTGGTGGTCACAAATGAACATCCTGAAATTTTAGAACGCACAGAGCCAAAGGCAGAGCTTGGTCCGAAAGTGGCTCTCGGTTCGCAGATGTTGCGCGAGGCCAATGAAATGCGGGTCACCTCAGCAGCAGGAACTGATCTTACGATTGACTTGCGCAATGCACCCTGTGGTGGAACGCCAGGCTTTGGCACCACGCCAGGCCATGTGGCGCATTGGCCGGGCGGATTATGTCTCGCCTTCCCCGGCCCCAACACCGTAAATGGCCGCATTGTGATGGATGTGGGTGATATGAACCTGACATTCAAAACATATCTTGCCAGCCAAATTGACTTCACTGTTGAGAATGATTTTGTGACCGCCATAAAGGGTGATGGGTTGGATGCCGAACTCTTTCGCGATTACATGGCAAGCTGGAACGATCCTCTGGCCTATGGTTTTTCTCATGTCGGCTGGGGCATGAATCCCGCAGCGCGGTGGGTATCAGGTGCTCTCTATGACAAACGCGATATGCAAGGTGTCGAATTTCGCGCTTGGGCCGGAAATTTTTTATGGTCGACTGGTGCCAACCAATATGCAGGTCGCTTCACGCAAGGCCATTTCGATTTGCCAATGCGCAAATGCACCATCGCCCTTGATGGCCGCATCGTGGTGAAAAATGGAATTTTACAGGGAGATTTGGCATGAGTGTGCCTGCTGACTATTATGACCTTGCGCGCATTCGCCCCGAAGTTTTGGCGGTGCTGAACCGCATCAATGAATTAGGTGCAGAGAAATTTATTCACCGCACCAAAGACATTGATACCGCCGCAACCTTTCCAGTTGAGAATTACAAAGACCTCGCAGCCGAAGGATTTCTCACGCTCACCGTGCCAAGAGAATTTGGTGGGCACGGATTCAGCCTTGGCGAATACGCGATGGTTGGCGCGGAGATTGGCAAATATTGCGGAGCAACAGCTCTTACATTCAATATGCATAATTCATCGATGATGTGGTCACGCTTTATGTATGAACTACCACATTTGACCGATGCCGACCGGGCGGCCTTTGCGCCATTACGCGAACGACAATTCCGTCGTGCGGTCAAAGAGCAAGGCATTTACTCGCAGCCTATTTCCGAAGCGGGTCAAAACTGGACTTCGAAACCAACGCAAACCCAGTGCAAAAAAGTTGACGGTGGCTGGCTTATTAACGGCTTCAAGAAATTTGCGTCATTGGCTGGATATTGTGACTATTATTCAATTGTCTGCACCGAAATATTCGAAGGCATTGAGCCGCGCCACGAAGACACGATGATTTTTGTGGTTCCCAAAGAAGCCAAAGGCCTCATCGTTCAAGGCACATGGGATCCCCTCGGCATGCGCGGCACCAATAGCCGGGATTTGGTATTGAAGGACGTGTTTGTTTCAGAAGATGACATGATGATGCCAAAGGGTATTTTCCTGAAAACCCTGCCGCATTGGCCACACATGATGGCAACTCTCACGCCAACTTATATGGGTGTGGCTCAAGGGGCATATGACTTCACCGTTGCTTATTTGCGTGGCGAAGTTGCGGGCCAACCCGCGGCTGACCGCAGGCAGTTTGCGACCAAGCGCATTGCCGTTGGTAAAATGTATGCCAAGCTCGCATCAATGCGCGCCCTCTGGTGGCAAGCATTTATGGAAGCGCAGGGCTTTCCCACCCAAGCTCAAGTTCTGCGCATGTATGCGGCAGTGCATGGTGTGATGGAAGGTGTGCAAGAAATTGCGGCGTTGGCCATTCGCACTTGCGGCGGGCAATCAATGCTAAAGTCATTACCTTTAGAGCGCATGTATCGTGACAGCCGCTGCGGCGCTTTGATGTTACCTTACACGTCCGAAATCATGGAGGACTACCTTTCGATTTTGACACTTTATGATCTCGATGAACTCGGCACTGCGCCGGGCGATGAAGGCGGCGCACGAAGTTCACTCTGGCGCGGGCCCGGCAAATCGCTTGCCTATCACACAAACTAAAATGGCGCGGCGTGATGTTCATATCCAAGGCGATATTGCAGCATCCGCTGATGTGGTGTGGTCGATGGTCGGAAAATTTTGCGGGTCTTGGCACCCAGTCATTGAAAGAATAGGTGCCGAACAAGGTGGTGCTGTGCGGTGTTTCACCGTGAAGGGTGAGAGCACTATTTACCGTGAACAGCTCACCTATTTTAGCGATACGGACAGGAGCTTTTCTTATCAACACCTCGAAGGCATTCAGGGTGTCGAGTCTTACAAAGCGACATTAACAGTCAATCAACGAGACGAAACTCATTGTCAAATTGATTGGCATGCAACGCTTGAAGCGCCTGAACCGCGTGCAACTGCGATAGCCGATGGTACGCGCACCGTGTTTCAGATGGGAATTGACGCAATCAGAACAATGATACCGCAGAAGCAGGTTCTAAACGGTCAGCCTGCAACTGCCCTCACAGTGGCAGGCAATCCTTCCGATACTCTTTGCCTGTTTCTTCACGGCATTGGAGGTGGTCGGCACAATTGGATCAAGCAACTGCCCATCGCCGCGCAATATATGCAAAGTGCTGCCATGGATTTGCGGGGCTATGGCGAGAGCGCGCTGGGCCACTCACCATCTACAGTTGACGATTACTGTGAAGACATTTTGCGAGCCATGGCACAGTTGAACGCCAAACGCTTAGTACTCTGTGGCCTATCTTATGGTTCGTGGATTGCAACATCATTTGCCATGCGCCACCCAGAAAAACTTGCGGGCCTCATTTTGTCAGGGGGTTGCACTGGCATGTCCGAGGCAAGTCAGGAAGAACGCGAACGATTTCGCCTTTCGCGAGAAGTGCCATTGGCTGAGGGCAAAACTCCGAAAGACTTCGCCCCTGCCGTAGTTAATGTGATCGCCTCTCCCTCTGCGTCACAGGCGGTGAAGGAGGAACTTTTCAACTCGATGGCGGCAATTCCCACAGCAACATATTTGGATGCGCTGCAGTGTTTCACACAACCCAAAGAGAAGTTTGATTTTTCAAATCTTAATATGCCGGTCTTGTTCATAACGGGCGAACTCGACAAACTCGCAACTCCAGCAGAAGTAAGAAGTGTCGCACACCGCGTTCATAGCGCGGCACAAAATCCCAAAGTGCAATTTGGAGTGATTCCGGGCGCTGGGCATGTTTGTAACGTAGAGGCCCCAGCTGCCTATAATGTTTTACTCGCAGCATTTTTGGAAGGACTTTCACTGTGAAAGCAATTTTGAAGCGGTCGGACAAAAAAGAAGCCAAACGACAGCGCATTTTAGATGCTGCCCTCGAAGTGTTTTCGGAAGCTGGTTATGCAGGCACATCCATGGACGCAATTGCACTTGCGGCCGATGTGTCCAAGCCAACGCTGTATATGTATTTTGGATCAAAAGAGCAGCTCTTCGAAGCCATCATGCTGTCGGGGCGTGATGAAATGTTGGAGACTTTTGATCTTTCATCTGCAGATATGGTGAGCGACCTGCATAGCTTTGCATGGAACTATGCGGACGTCGTAATGAAGCCGCAGTTTTTGTCATTGGCGCGTCTCATTATCGCCGAAGCCCAGCGTTTCCCGTCTATCGGCAAGGCCTATCAAGAGGCCGGACCTGACCGCGTGCTCAGAGGCATTATGGATTACCTTGAGCAACAAAAGAAAAATGGGCGGTTGACCTTTGATGACGCTGAGTTAGCCGCACAAGATTTATGGGCATTGATATTGTCAGCGCCGCGCAATCAAGCTTTGCATATGCCGGACAAAATTCCAAAGCGTGCAGCAATCGCGCGTTATCTCAATAATGGCTTGAAGGTATTTCTCAAGGCCTATTCAACCAAACCAAAAAAAGATTTGGAGGCGCTCGACCGCCTCTTGAATAAATAAACAGAGTGGGGAAACATCATGTCACCGGAAGATTATATCAAAGATCCCGCAAATAAATTTGCAACTGTTGCGATGGTTGATACCAATGGTGGCTTGCGCGGCCAGATGGTCTCAACAAGCAGCCTTGCAGGCATTCTTAAACATGGCATGGGCATGGCGCCAGCCCAACTTGCGTTAGACCCCACGGACGAAGCGCTGACCATGCCCGGTGTGACTGATGGCGCGGCAGCAGACTTTCATGATGAAACGTTGATTGTAGATCAATCATCGGCGCGCAAATTGCCGTGGTCAAAACCGGGCTATGACATGTTGGTGTTGTCGCAATTCGGTGGGGACACAGCCGCAATTTGTCCGCGATCAATTCTCAAAGCGACTTTAGATAAAGCTCAAGCAGCTGGTTTTACCCTCAAATACGGTCTTGAATTAGAATACACGTTATTTGATGAAACCGCAGAAAGCGCCAAGGCGAAAGGCTACCGCAATCTCAAAACCGCAACGCTACATAAAAGCCACGACCTTTTGCTTTATCAAGTGGTGCAGACGGAATGGTATGAGGCGGTCGCTGCAATGTGTGAACCGTTAGGCATCAAGCTTGCAAAAATGCACGAAGAAATTGGCGGTGGGTTTTTAGAAGCCTGCATTGCTGCAGGTGAAGGTTTGGAACCGGCTGACCACTTGACGCTGCTGAAAACTTTTCTGCGCGCACTCGCCATGCGCCAAGGCAAGAGTGTTACTTTCATGCCGCGCTGGAATGAAGAGGCCGACAGTCAATCAATTCATGTCCATATCTCGTTAAAAGATAGAAACGGCAAACCAAGCTTTTATGATCCGAAGAACAAAAACAATATGTCGCAAACCTTCTTGCATTTCATTGGCGGCTTGCAAAAATATATTGGAGACATGACACTGCTGTTTTTGCCAACGGTCAATTCTTACCGCCGATTTGCCCCAGGCACATTTGCACCTCCTGCTTTGGGGTGGGGATTTGAAAATCGGTCAACGGCTTTTCGTGTCGTGGGGCACGATGCAGGAACACTCCGCGTGGAGAACAGATTGCCCGGCGCCGACACCAATCCGTATCTCACGGTGGCTGCAACTTTGGCTGCCGGACTTGCTGGCATTCAAGAAAAAATTGAACCTTGGCCAGAAGTGATTGGCAATGGCTATGAACAGCAGGGCGTTGCCCCCGATTTCCCAAGGCTGATGCCGGAGGCGATTGAGCGATTGCGAAAATCAAATTTCGCACGTCAGGCTTTTAGCTATAAATTTGTCGAAACATTTTCAGCGGCACGTCAAAGTCAATTCGATGCATTCTGCAAAAAAGTGCCCGACGTTGAACTGCAACGCTTCTTTGATTTGGGGTAACAACCATGGATGAAATCGAACGCAAGAAGAAATTTCTGGAGGCCATGAGCCGCGGCTCCACCTTTGTGACGGTATTAACAACCGATGGCGAGGCTGGCCGCTTCGGTGTGACCGTCAGCTCAATGACATCGGTTGCAGCCGATGGATTTGCGCCAACTATCCTTGCGTGTGTGCACCATAAAAGCCCGGCGGCCACTGCTATTCTTGCCAACAAATATTTCTGCGCCAATATTCTCCATGAAAGCCAGCAAAACATTTCTGATGTCTTTTCCGGCAAACACAAAACCGATCCAGCCCTGCGGTTTGACGATCTTGACTGGTCAAAGGGTGCCGAAGATCAACCCATTATTGGTGGTGCAACTGCAAACTTCGAATGCATTCTGCGAACGTCACTGTTGTGGGAAACCCATCACGTCATGATCGGACACGTGCTGGCTGTGCACCTGAACGATGATCCCAAAGCGCTCCTTTACGGCCAGCGGGGCTATAAACGGGCAATTGAAATTGGTTAGCATGTTTTAAGATGTATGCGCCGCGCGCTTTGCCTCGAAGTTCAGTTGCCCAAATACCGCTCGCGCAATTGGTTCGGCGAAATGCCTTACAACCTAAACACTTTCTCGCTCACTGGACTTGCCCATGTCTGATCGCCGTTGCGCAGTGGCGTATCGCCTGTGGTGCGAACGACAAGAGGTCCTAGTCCTTCAGTTTGCAAATGAACAATAGCGTCAGCGCCCAACTTTTCGATATAGCGCACAGTACCATGCCATGTACCGGACTCTGGTGAGAGAACGATGTGCTCAGGTCGAATGCCGTAGATCTTGCATCCAAGCTTCCTGGCGATCTCACCTTCAAAAATATTCATGCGGGGGCTGCCGATGAAACCAGCCACAAATGCTGAAGCTGGTTTGCCATAGAGATCCATGGGCGATCCCACTTGTTCAATGTGGCCGCCGTTGAGCACCACAATTTTGTCGGCCATGGTCATGGCTTCGACTTGATCATGCGTGACATAGATCATGGTGGTTTTAAGCTTTGCATGGAGGTCAGTGAGCTCCATCCGCATGTCGGAGCGCAATGCCGCATCCAGATTAGACAACGGCTCATCGAATAGAAATACTTTTGGATTGCGGACGATAGCGCGGCCAATGGCAACACGTTGGCGCTGTCCGCCTGACAGGGCTTTCGGCTTACGATCGAGAAGGTGTTCCAATTTCAGTGTTGCGGCCGCTTCATCGACACGCTGCTTGATTTCAGTTTTTGGTCGCTTGGCAAGACTGAGACCAAAGCCTATGTTTTCGCGCACCGTCAGATGCGGATAAAGCGCATAGTTCTGGAACACCATGGCAATGCCACGATCAGATGGTTCAGCCGACGACACATCCTTACCGTCGATTTCAAGCACGCCAGACGTCGCTTCTTCAAGACCTGCGATGATGCGGAGAAGTGTTGACTTGCCGCAACCTGAAGGCCCGACAAAGACGCAGAATGATCCGTCCTCGATGGTGAGGTTAATACCTTTGATAACATCAACATTGCCGAAACTCTTGCGCACGTCTCTAAGAACGACACTGGCCATGGTTTAACCTTTTACCCCGCCGGCGGTCATGCCAGCTACGATTTGACGGTTGAAGAAAACGAACACCACCAGCGGCGGTATTGTGATAAGCAGGATATTCATAAACAGGAGATTGAACTGTGACGTAAACTGGCTTTGGAAATTATATAATGTCAGTTGCACCGTGACGTTATTTTTACCGGGCAAATAATAGAGTGGGTTTGTGAAGTCATTAAAGATACCAACTGATTGCACGACGATGTTGGTCAATGTCACCGGCTTTAAAAGTGGCAAAACGACTTTGAAAAATATCTGCCAAGGTTTTGCGCCGTCAATGATGGCGGCCTCATCGAGTTCGCGCGGGATTGACGCAATAAAGGCACGGTAAAGCAGCACTGAAAATGCCAAGCCATAGGCAACCTGTATCAACACCATGCCGGAAAGTGTTTTGAACAATCCCAGCGATTGCAGCACCCAAATTGTTGGAACCACAGCAGGCGGTATCATCAGTCCGGCCAGAGCAAGACCATAAATAATATTGCTGACGCGCGACGGGCGTCTTTGCAAAACATAACCGATCATCGCACCAAACAAGACCAACAGGGCCACGGAGCCAACCGTGATGAGAATTGAATTGATGTAGGCGGTGATCAGCATGTAGTCCTGTGTTTTGACCACTTGCACCAGGTTGTCCCACAGCAGAATTTTTGCAGGCAGTGAAAACTGCATGAGGGCTGCTTCTTGCTTGGACTTCACCGCCATCAATGCAATGAAAATAAACGGAAGGACGAAAATGAAAAAACAAACTGCGAGCCCGATCACACCTTCAATATATGCGCGCTTTTTCATTGCTGCACTTCACGCCGGTTAAAATAGGAAACGAGCGGTATGACGATCAAGGCGATCAACAGAAACAGGATGACGTTACCCGCTGTCGACAGGCCATAGAAACCAGCTTGATATTGTTTGTACACCACACTTGCCAATACATCTGAAGAGAATCCGGGCCCACCGCGCGTTGTTGACCAGATCAGATCAAACGAGCGCAACCCTCCGATGAGTGAAAGTGTGAGAACTGTGATTGTTGCTGGCCGCACCAGAGGCACGGTGATGCGCCAAAACATTTGTTGGCGCGTGCCGCCATCGATGTGCGCGGCTTCATAATAATCAGGGCTGATCGTGGCAAGGCCCGCAATGTAAATCAAGGTCGCAAGACCAATGCCTTTCCACACATCAATGATGGCAACAGAATAAAGCGCCAAATGCGGATTGACCAACCAGCCCGGCCCGGCAATTCCAATATTGGCGAGTGCGACATTGAACATACCTCGGGTGGGATGCATGAGTGCCGCAAACGTCAAGCCCACCCCGATCGTTGAAACGAGGACAGGAAAGAACATCAAATTGCGCTGCAATCCTTGGCCGAAAACATTGCTGGTAAGATAAACAGCCAGTAGCAAGCCAATCGTCGTCTTCAGAATGCAGGTCAGAAATGCATAGATCAGCGTATTGCCCAAACCCTGCAGCAGGAAAGGTTCAGAAAAAAATTGGCGGAAATTTTCAAGGCCGATGAAGGTAGTGGTCGCCAAATCCCAGCGTGTGAGACTGAACCAGAAGGACGCCGCTGTAGGGACTAAAAACAATACCGAATAAATAACTGCTGCGGGCAACACAAACCAGTAGGGATAAGGCGAGCGGCGATTCATAGTTTCAACCTTTCAGGTGCCCCCGTTCCGTTGAGGAACGGAGGCTGTCTGCAGGAATGGCAAGGGAGTTACCAGTTCGGCAGACCCAATTGCTTGGCTTGTTTTTCAACGTCTTTGTCATAAAGTGCTGCAGCATCTGCCGCAGGGCGAATGCCGGAACCCACTTCCACTGTCAGTTGCTCAAGGTTTGGTCCCTTGATCGGTGACAAGAACTCAAGTGCTGGAGCTGTGAGGCCAGCTTTGAAGTAAGGCAACATGTCAACCACTGCTGGCGGCACATCTGCAGGGAGTGCACAATTGTTGATCAAGTAAGGCCCTGTCGCACCATTGGCATCTTCCATAATTTTGCAGCCTTCTGGCGAAGCTACAAATTTTGCAAAACCTTTTGCAGCTTCCACATTGGTTGATTTTGCTGCAACGTAAATGCCAGACGGCATCCACACGGTGAGACCGTTCTTGGCGGCGTCATCGCCCGGTTGAGCAAAAAAGCCGACATCGTTTAACTTGTCTGGGAAGTTTTGTTTGACGTTTCCTAAAGCAAATGTGAGCATTGGGTAATGTGCAACTTCGCCGTTGGCAACCATGCGAACGCCATCATCAAAACTTGCGGCACCGAAGTCGGCATTCAGATAGCCGCCTTTGAAAACTGCTTCGAGATGATCAAAACCTTTTACGGCCGCAGGTGTTGTCGCATATTTTGCTTTGTTAGCTGTATAGTCAGCGGCAAAAGTTGGGTTTGTAGTTTGAACATTGAAATAGTCTGATAACACGAAAAGTTGGCTCGACCACGTGTCTTTGTATGTTTGGGCAACAGCCACTTTGCCAGAAGCCTTGATCTTCGCATTGTTGGCCATGAAGTCGGCCCAGGTTTTCGGCACACTCAGGCCAAGGTCTGCGTAAATCTTCTTGTTGTAATAAATTCCACCACCCATCGCTGCACCGAAAGGCACGCCACGGATTTTGCCATCGGTTGAAGTCACAACGGCTTTGTAACTGTCAGTCACATCAGCTTGAATGTCGCTAAGATCAGCGAGGTTTTGTGTTGGATTCAAAGCTTGGAATAGCGAGCCTGAATTGTATTGGAAAAGGTCAGTCATTTCGCCCGTGGCTAAACGGGTTTTGACAAGGTTGTCGCCTTCAGCACCACCCGGGCGATTTTCGAGTTCAAACTTCACATCGGCGTGGGCTGCTGTGTAGGCTTTGGTCAACGCGTCGAGTGCCTTGACCGTTTCGGCGTTGCCATCAGACGAGATTGTTAATGTTGTGTCCGCAAGTGACGGCGAAGCAAGTGCAATTGCCATTGTCGCAGTCGTGGCTGCTGCAATAAAAAGGCGGCGTGAGAATGTATTTGTCATTGTTAGTTCCTCCCTTTGGTTTTTGGTTTGTCCGTTGTCATGCGGAACATGATCTCGTGTGAACCCGGTGGCAGAGCAATTCCAGCTTTAGACGGTTTTGCGGCTTTGCCATTGATGTGGGTCACACGATATTGGTCAGATGCAGCGACGAGTCCGGTCGTGCCTTCTGGAAGAGTTATTGTGTAGCGGGCCTCGCCACCTTTGAGGGTCCATTTGGCCTTGATTTTTCCATGGCGTGTTTGGTGCCACATGTTGACAGGTGATAAAGCCTTGATGAAATGCGGTTCGATCAACACGCGGTCAAAGCCAGGCCGAGCTGCATCAGGTGCAACACCTGCCACACTTTCAAACAACCATTGGCACACCGAGCCATAGGCATAATGATTATAACTGTTCATATCAGGGTCATAGATCGTGCCGTCTGGCGCAAGTGCGTCCCAGCGTTCCCAAATGGTAGTGGCGCCACGGTCAACTTGATAAAGCCAGCCCGGTACTTCGCGGTTGAGGAAAACTTTTTCAGCCAGATCATCCATGCCCAGCTTGCTTAAAGCGGGCAACAAAGCAGGCGTGCCTATGAAGCCTGTGCCGATTAAATATTGTGCATCAACAATGATCTGGCGGAAATAGGCTTTGGCCGCATCAAAATATTTCGCAGGCACAAGGTCATAAAGGAAAGCCAGAGAATACGACGTTTGATCGGCATGGGCCATGCGGCCTGTGACGCTGAAATATTCGCGCCCGAAAGCGGTTTTGATTTGCGCGGCGCGTTTCTTAAGATGTGCAGCCTGCTTTTTATCTCCAATAATTTTGGCGATATTGGCGGCGAGTTGCGTCGAGATAGCGTGATAGAGCGTTGCCGCACAATCATCGCTGATCGTTGGGCGGGGTTTGCGGTTATCGCCTACGGGCTGAATCCAGTCACCAAATGTGAAGCCATGCGCTCCCCAAATTGCAGGTGGACGAATGATAGGGCCATTTGAAATATTCCAGAGATAATCGAGCCATTTCAACATGGCGGGAAAACATTCTTTGAGAACTTCAGTTTTGCCATATTGCAAATAGAGCTGCCAAGGAATGACCACGATGGCATCGCCCCACCCGGTTGCACCTGCCCAATCGCCGCGGTCGCCAATGGGGTGCAGGCGTGTGGGATCCGGAGAGAAATGTGCGATAGCACCATTCTTTCGCTGATCCACCATCACATCGCGTAAATATTTTTTGAGGAAAGATTCACAGTCGGCCAACCAGCAAGCGGTGCCAGCAAACACCTGTGCATCCCCAGTCCAGCCAATGCGTTCGTCACGCTGCGGGCAATCTGTTGGTACTTCAATAAAGTTAGATCGCTGTGACCAAATTGTGTTTTGCACCAAGCGATTGACCGCCGGAACACCGCACGTGAATCCGCCCGCAAGTTCCGGCACAGATGAGATGGGAACAAAATGAATAGATTTTATTTTTGCCACGCCAGCTATCGCAACACGTGCATAGCGGAAACCCATAAATGTGAACATTGGCGCATAGGTTTCAGCACAATCACCTTTTAAAATGTAAACAGATTGTGCCCGCGCACTGCGATAGTTGCGATTGTCAAAATGCTTGTTGGGCCCGAGAATTTCGGAATGGTCGATGGTGACAACAGCGCCACGTTCACCTTCAACAGTGAAACGCACATAGCCCGCAGCATTTTGTCCAAAGTCATGCACTATCCGGCCATCGCTTTCGACCCAATTTTCAATCGGGGCGATTGCATCCAACTCTCGCACGGGAGCAGTTTCATGCGGCTCCAGCAATTTGGTTTTGAAAGAAAGGACTTCGACATCATCAGTATCGTTTAGAGCTTCCAAGCGTGCATCATAGTCTTCACCATAATAGATGCCGGATTGTGTGATCGGCAGCGTGCCACTTTTCCAACTGTCATCAGTTTGAACCAACACAGCTTTGCCCGATTGGATTTGTGCGATGGCCCCAATGCGGTCACCCCAACAATTATAAATAGGGTTCAACGCCCACAGCATCTGCGACCGCCACCAGCCATCCGCTAGCCAGATAACGATACGATTTTCGCCAACTTTCAAGAGATGTGAAATGTCATAACTTTGAAAGGCAATGCGATTGTCATAACAAGTCCAGCCGGGGGTCAGCAAATCATTGCCAACGCGCTTGCCATTGATGAAGCAGCGATAGAGGCCTTGTGCAGAAATATTTAAGGTTAGGTGTGAGGGGACTGCCTTCAATTCAAAAATCTTAGAGACAAAACTTGCAGCCGTTCCCTGACCCTTGTCTGCACGTGGCGCGATCATTTTGGCGGACCAGCGCACAGAGTGGTCATTCGATTTCAAGTCTGAAATTTTAGCCAAACAACTCTCCCAAGGACGTGCTACGATTTTTGTGTAACGTTATACGTAGAACATTATACAAAACATCTTCCTTGGCAAGAAGAATCTGCTAGACATAATCAGAGGGTTAAAACACGATGGATATCAAAGTTAAAACCATACCAACTGGGCGAGCGACCATCAAAACGGTTGCTTTAGATGCCGGTGTCTCTGTTGCGGCAGTGTCCAAAGTCCTGCGCAATGCTTATGGTGTGAGCGAGGCGTTGCGCGCCAAAGTTCTAACTTCAATTGAAAGCCTTGGATACCGCCCCAATGTGTCAGCCCGCGGCTTGCGCGGGCAGACATTCAAAGTTGGCGTCATCCTTTTGGAAATCGCCAACCCGTTCCTCAGCCAAATCATGGACGGGGTGAATGATGTGCTGTCAGCGTCAAACTACCAGGCGCTGATGGGCATGGGCGAATCGCGGATGCCGCTTGAAGCGTCGCTCATCGAATCGATGATCGACTTCAATATGGACGGTCTCATTCTCATCGCTCCGCAAATGGGCGGTGAACTCCTGGCAAAATATGCCCGGCAGATTCCGATGGTGGTTATAGGACACCACGAAACAACGGCAACCACTTTTGATACTATCAACAGTGACGATCAGCAGGGTGCGGTGATTGCCGTCAACGCGTTTCTGGAACAGGGATTCAAAGATATTGGTATGTTGAGTCTTGTTGTCGATGATCTCCACAATGTTAATGTTGTGCAGCAACGTGAGATTGGTTTTCGAACTGCCCTCGCCAAAGCAGGTCTGCCGACGGAAGATCGCATTTGGCGCAACCGTAAAAATGTACTTCGTCAAGCAGACGAAGTAGAAGATTATTTATTATCTGGTCGGGCACCGCGTGCCATATTTTGCTGGTCCGACATTGACGCGATACATTTGGTCAATTGCGCAAGGAAAAACAATATTCGTGTGCCCGAAGACATCGCCATAATAGGTTACGATAACTCAAGTGTCGCCGCTCTCACACCCATAAATCTCGCAAGCATCGATCAATCTGGCCGCCGCATTGGCTCTCTGGCAACTGAAACGTTGTTGAGCCGCATTGCTGGCCGCACAAATGCGAGTCACGTGTTGATCGAGCCGACACTGGTAAAGCGAGCCAGCTTGATCAAGAATTAAACTGTAGTGCACCCACAAATTTTTCTGCAAGTGTTGCGTGAATGCCGGGCGCTCCCGAAACTGGAACAGGATGCATCAAGTGATTGAATGGCACTTTTCCTGACAGGCCGCACCTTGCATCGAAATCGGCCGTCATTATTTGGCCTTGGCGTTTGCAGCTTTTTCTGATTCCTGAACCAGAATAAAGAAATCTTTTTCGCCCAAACCTTTGTCAGCGGCTCTGGCATAAATATCTCTGATCATGGTGTTGATAGGCAAAGGTGTATGTTGCACGCTGGCTTCTAACAACAAAAGTTCAAGGTCTTTCTTCAACATGTTCAAGGTGGCCGCAGCTCTATAGTCGCCGCTGATGATCATGTCTTTCTTGTAGCTGATGAGCGGCGAGGCCACAGCACTCTGAGTGATGACCTCCAGCATGGCGGCGTGGCTGAGGCCACCCTTCTGGCCAAAGGCCAAGGCTTCACCCAAGAGGGCTGACGTGGCAGCGACCATGCTGTTGATGGCAAGTTTGAGATAGCGTGCCTCCTCAGCCATTCCCAAATGAAAGGCTTTCTTGGTAAAAGTGGAAAACACCTCGGCCATGTCATCAAAGGCAACCTTGGGACCAGACACCAGAGCCGTCAGCGTTCCCGCTTCCGCCATGCCAGTCGAACCCGAAACCGGCGATCGAAGGTAAGCGTTGGATTTGGAGAGCTGTAACGCAATCTGTGCTGAAAGAGTAGGCGACACCGTGCTGATGTCGATAAAGACTGCACTTGGCTTGAGTGTGGATGCAAAAGTTGGATTCAAGACAACATCAGAAAGTGCTGTATCATCGTTCACAGATGTAAACACGATGTCTGCATCTCGGATCGTGTTGGAGACGGAGTTCGCTGTCGCAAAACCGAGAGAAGCCAATATCTTTGCTTGCTCAGGCCTGCGAGCGAGTATTGTTACAGGAAGCCCCGCTGCCTTGAGACGATTGCAAATCGGCAGGCCCATTTTGCCCGCACCAATCCATGCAATCTTGTATTTTAATGTCACGACCCAGCCTTCTCTTTCAGTTCCGCTGCAACCTGCGCCAATCTCCCTCGCTCACGGGCCGCGAAGGTGCGCTTGCACATACGGTCAAGCAGTTCGATCATCTCTCTGAGACTGCTGCGAGCGATACCTTGAGTTATGAAAACGATGCGCGTCTGCTCATCGTCGGTTGGCCATTTTTCCAGCCATGTTAAATTGTGCAACAGGTGCTGTACACCTTGCACAACAGCGGGCTTTCCGGGCTCTTCGAGAATGTTTATCAGACCTTTGACGCGCAACAGGCTGGGCCCCAGATTTTGGAAAATGCCATCAAGCAGAAACTGCAGCTCCTCACGGGTCATCGGGTTTGGGCGCGTGAGGATAAAGCTCTCAATGCCTTTGGCGGCGAGATGCTGCGGCACATCTTGATCTCTCACGCCTTCGGCCTCATCCCTTTTTTGAACGTTAGCTTCATAGGTGGCAATCGACAGCCACGCAGAAGGGTCCGCCATCGGGTCAGCAGCATCAAAACCCTTGTGCATCAGCAACGGGGCAACGGCGTCTGAACTCAAATCAAGGCGCGCGATTTTCGCAGCGGGATTGATGGACTGAAGCTGAGCGCTCAAGTCCGTGAATGAGTTATCGCCCTTCAGGTCAAGTTTCGAGATCAGAATATCATCCGCCAAGGCAACTTGGCGCAATGCTTCATCATGTTTTTCTACAGTCGACGTCCAATTCACGGAATCAACCACGGTGACCACATTCACCACACGGTAAAGCCCGTCCAATGTCGGCTCCGACAGAAAGGCCTGAATCACGGGCCCGGGTTCCGCCAACCCTGTTGTCTCAATCACCACATTATTGAAGTCCGGCAAATCGCCCCGCGCCCGGTCGTGATAAAGGCTGTTCAGGGTTGCGATCAAGTCGCTCTTGACCGTGCAGCAAAGGCAGCCATTTTCGAGCACAATAACCGCGTCGTTGCTACTTGTGTAGAGTTGATGGTCCAGCCCCACCGCGCCAAATTCATTGACCACCACGACTGTTTTTGCGAGGTCAGACGATTTAAGCCCTGTATTGATCAACGTGGTTTTGCCACTTCCCAAAAAGCCCGTGACGAGGGTAACGGGGATACGGGATGCATGATTGAGTGACATGGCGGGGTGTTATCCTACAACCTCACAACCGGGCAAGCCACACGAGATCAAATGATCTGATGGGTAGTTGGTGATAATTTCGCAGCCATCTTTGGTGACAACGACTTCCTCTTCAATGCGCGCGGCACCCGAGCCATCATTGGAGCCTTTCCAGGTTTCAAGCGCAAACACCATGCCTTCCTTCAAGGGGCGGGTTTGGCCTTTGAAGCGCTTGGAAAAGATCGGGCGTTCCCACAGCGACATGCCAACACCGTGGCCATATTGCAGCAAGAAGGCTTCTTCTTCGTCCTTGTAGCCAAACTCATGGGCATCGGGCCACACTGCAGCCACTTCATCAGGTGTTACACCGGGCCTGATCATGTCCATTGACGCACTCAACCATTTGGACGCCGTTTCATAGGCATCAATCTGGTTGTTGTTGGGCTGGCCACAAATGAAGGTGCGGTAATAGCAAGTGCGATAGCCGTTATAGCTATGCATGATGTCGAGGAAGATCATGTCGCCGGGCTGTATCATGCGATCTGAGAACGTATGCGAATGCGGGCGGCCGCGGCGACCAGAGACGGAGTTGACGCATTCGACGCGTTCAGAGCCCATGCGAAACAAGCGATCATTCGCGATAGCAACCAGTTCGTTTTCCTTGGTGCCCGGACGGATGGCGCGGGCAATATCAACATAGGTGGCGTCGACCATGCTGGCGGCCATTTTGAGAAGTTCGATTTCGTCGCCGGTTTTAACTTCGCGCGCATCCAGCATCGCCTGCTGTCCATCCACCACTTCGATGCCCTCGGCCTCAAGGGCGCGCAGCATCCCAAGTTCCATAATGTCAATGCCGAGCGGCTGATTGGCAATGCCATAATGCACCAAAGCTTTCTTGATTTGCTTGGCAAAATCTTGACTTACGCCGAGGCTGGGTGGAATGGCGCCCTGCATGGTGGTGATGGGAGCTGCCACATTGTCCTTGATCCACGGTGATGAGATGCGTTTGGCCGGAGGTGCCGGATCCCACAGGAAAGGGCTTCCATCAGCGGGACACAGGCAATAACGGAAAAACTTGTCGCGCGCCCATTCGCCAATATGCGTTGCCGTCACATAGCGGATATTATCGAAGTTGAAGCACAGCACTGCGCCAAGTCCGGCATTGCGCACGGCAGCCTGCGCCTTGGCCAAACGCTCCTTCGACATGCGGGAATAGTCAACACCTTCTTCCCAGTCCTTGGCCATCTGGCCCCAGTTGGCAGTTGCATAGGGGCTGTTATACTTCATGGCATTTCTCCCAATTCTCCGGCCCATTTTTTGTTTTCAATGGTGTCTTTGAGTTTCGACAGGAAGGCTGCGGCGTAGGCCCCGTCGAAAGCGCGATGGTCGAAGCTTTGCCCGACTGTGCCGATGAGGCGCGGCACAATCGCATCACCAGTAGCAGTGGTGATAACGGCAGATTTCTTTCGAATGGCATCGGTTGAAAGAATGGCAACCTGCGGCGCGTTGATGATCGGCGTGGTGAAGCTGGTGCCAAAGGCCCCATTATTGGTGATCGAGTAAGTGCCCCCTGATAGATCAGCAGCAGAGAGCTTGCCACTGCGGGCTTTTTCAATCTGGCGGTTAATCGCTTTTGCTAAGCCTTGCAGTGTGAAGTCCTGGACCGCATGCACCACCGGCACGACGAGGCCGTTGTGGTTGAGGTCCACGGCAATGCCGAGGTTGATGTCCTTCAGCAATGACAAGCCGTTGCCTTCAAAGCGGGCGTTGATACGCGGAAAGGCTTGCAGCGCAATGCAACAGGCCCGCGCAATGAAGGGCAGATAGGTCAGCGATACACCCGTCTCCACCTTGAAGCGTTCCTTGTGCCTTGATCGCACAATCTCCACTTCGGTGAAGTCCACTTCGATGGCTTGGAACACATGAGGAATGGTGCGCCAGTTCTCGGCCAACCGTTCTCCTGTTCGCTGCCGGATCGTGTTGAAGGTCACGACGTTGCCTATCGGTAGTTTGCTCGGCGATGGTGAGGGAGCAGGCGCGGAGGGCGCGACGGGAGTAGCCTCCAAGAAGGCCTGCACGTCCCTCTCTTCGATCTTACGCAAGTTTTTAGTTGTTGCAAAATGCGCCAGCGCGGACATATCGGCATTGGCTTGAGACAGAAGACGGCGCGCCAGAGGTGTCATGCGCAACCCATCTGGCCCTTTGGCGGGGCCATGATTTTCGAGTGGTGTTCTGACTTCTTCAAAGACTGACATCGGTCTTGCCGCCACGGGTGCAGCAGCAGCAACACCAGAGGGCGCAGCGCTCGCAAATGCGGCAGTAGGCGGTGGCGATACGGCAGGAGGTGGAGCGGCCACGGACCCTCCACCGATCACTGCAACAGTTGCCCCCACCTTGGCAGTGGCACCATTTCCGGTGTTGATCGCCGTTAGCTTGCCGGCAACGGTTGCCTCAACCTCGACTGTAACTTTGTCCGTTTCGACTTCAAACAAGCGGTCGCCAATCTTGACGTCGTCACCGACTGCCTTGAACCATGTGAGGATCTTTCCCTCTGCGACGGTCTCTCCCAATTGCGGCATGATGATTATTTGAGACATGATCAGCTGTTCATCACGCGTACGATCTTGTCGACGATGCGCGCTGCATTGGGCAGTGCCAGATCTTCCAAATGATCAGCCGCTGGCAGTGGAATATGCGGTGTAGTGATGCGCACAATTGGACCATCCAAATCCCAGAACGCTTCGTCAGCCACAATCGAGGCAATTTCTGCGCCCCAGCCAAGAAGTCGCGGGTTTTCCTCGACAGTGAACAGACGTCCGGTTTTGGCGACTGATGCCAACATGGTTTGTGTGTCGAGCGGCACAAGTGAACGCACGTCGATTACTTCTGCATCGATGCCATGATCACGAGCCAAAATTTCAGCCGCATCCATGGCACGGTGCACCATCATGGCCAAAGCCAGAATGGTGCAATCTTTGCCAGGGCGTAGGATTTTTGCTGTACCAAGTGTGTCGACAATTTCACCATCTGGCACTTCACCCTTGGTGGCATAAAGCGCCTTGTGCTCATGGAAAATCACCGGGTTATTGTCACGCACAGCGGCTGCCATCAATCCGACGACATCAACTGGCGATGAGGGGGCCACAACCTTCAAACCCGGAATCATCATTGTCCAGTTTTCAACCGATTGGGAATGCTGCGCACCAAAGCGTACACCCGCACCGTTGCCAGTGCGGATAACCAACGGACATCTAATTTGGCCGTTGGTCATGTAGGAGATCTTCGGCATTTCGTTAGCGATGTAGTCAAAGCAAACCGCGATGAAATCCGAAAACATGATCTCAGCAATCGGGCGCAAACCCGTCATAGCTGCACCCATAGCAGCACCAAGGATAGCTTGCTCAGAGATGGGCGTATCACGCACACGCAAAGGTCCGAATTGCTCGTACAAACCAGCCGTAGCTTTGAACACACCACCTGCCTTGCCAATATCTTCGCCCAGAAATACGACATTTTTGTCGCGCTCCATCTCTTGGGCAATGCCGCGGATAACGGCATCACGATAGCTCAGTTCCGCCATGCCCAGCCTCCATCGGCATAGACATCTGCCGTCAATAATTCGGTGGGAGCCGACGGTGAAGCCTTGCAAAGTTCTGTGGCCACTTCCACTTTGCGCATGCTCTCAGTTTCGATGGCAAGCGCATCTTTTTCCGAAATCCCAAACTCAGCCAAACGTTGTTTGTAGATGATCAGAGGGTCGCGCTTTTTCCATTCCTCCAACTCGCCGGGGGGGCGATACTTGCCAGGGTCAGCGCGGGAATGGCCAGAGTGGCGATAGGTGAGGCACTCAATGAGCGAGGGGCCATCGCCATTGCGAGCTTTTTCAATGGCTGTTGTTGCCGTGCGATAAACCACATCAGCATCATTTCCATCGATAACGATTTTCGGAAGGCCGTAAGCCGAGGCGCGATCACCCGCCGGGCAAGGCACTGCCGTCACATCAGCATTCAAAGTGTATTCCATGTAAAGATTATTCTCGCACACAAACACCACGGGCAATTTCCATATTACGGCAAAGTTCAAAGCTTCATGGAAGGCCCCGATATTCGTCGTGCCATCTCCAAAAAAACACACCGTCACATCTTTCTCACCGAGATATTGCGCGCGCCATGCTGAGCCACAGGCAATCGGTAAATGTGCACCTATGATCGCATAAGAACCCATCACTCCATGCTCAACTGATGTGAGATGCATCGAGCCGCCTTTGCCACGCATCAAACCGATGTCCCGCAACATCAACTCGCCTAACATGCCCTCCATCGGCACGCCACGCGCCAGTGTGTGGGCATGGCCGCGATAGGTGCAGAACGACTTATCGCCCTTCTTCATCGCAACGCCAAAGCCTGCAGCAATGGCTTCCTGGCCTAAAGACAAGTGGCTGGTGCCTTTGATCAGGTTTTGCAAAAACAAATCATAGGCACGCTTTTCGCAATCGCGGATTTCGACTTGCAGACGATAAAGTTCAAGCCTCGTCTCTGGCCCGATATCGTCGTTTGCTTTAACAATACTTGTCATTAAACTTCACACCAGTTGTGGCAGCGATCTGACAACCAAAGTGCCAAAAAAAATCATCGTCTGATTCCTAAAGATTATCATAATGAGAATTTTTCCTGATTCCGTTGGAGTGCGTTTGGTTAGGATGTTTGCCAAAGCTACCGACATGACACCGTTGAGATGGCAAATATTTGGGAGAATGCGCGATGAAAGCAGTTCGGTTTCATGCGGCAAAAGATATCCGTGTTGAAGATGTGCCGGCCCCAACTCAAAAGTTGGGCGCAAATGATGTGCTGATTAAGCCGCTCGTCACAGGTATTTGTGGCACGGATTTGCATGAGTATATCGCAGGTCCCATCGTCACGCCCGTAACACCCCACGTTTATACCGGAGTGACCAACCCCCAAATTCTAGGCCACGAATTCAGCGCAATTGTGCAAGATGCTGGCTCCTCAGTCTCCAATGTAAAAGTTGGCGACCGAGTTTCCATTCAACCCCTCATTTCACCACGGGATGACTACTATGGCCGACGTGGGCTGTATCACTTGAGCCCCAGTATGGGCTGTGTTGGCCTCTCGTGGGCTTGGGGCGGGATGGGCGAATTTGCCGTAGTCAATGACTACAATCTGGCTGTGGTGCCAAAGGGCGTGTCCGACGTACAAGCCGCGATGATCGAACCTGCCGCCGTCGCGGTCTATGCTGTTGATCGCGGCAATGTTCGCTCTGGCGATACGGTATTGGTCTCAGGCGTTGGCCCGATTGGTGCATTAACTTTGTTGGCTGTGAAGGCCGCAGGTGCGGGACAAATTTTTGTGTCAGAACCAAACGCCTTCCGCCGCAAAATGGCGAGCGACTTGGTGCCAACGGCAATCGTCATAGATCCGATGACACAGAATGTTGTGCAGATAATCAAAGACATGACTGAGGAAGGTGTTGGCGTTGATGTAGCGATTGAGTGCGTAGGTCTAGAAGCAAGTTTGAACACGTGCGTGAACGCCGTGCGCAACCAAGGCAAGGTGGTGCAAACCGGCTTACACATGAAGCCCGCAAGCGTTGATCCCATGACATGGGCGTTGAAAGATATCTCGATTGAAGCGACCTGGTGCTACCCCGTGCAATGCTGGCCCCCGCATTATCCGCATGGTTGAGTCCGGCAATTTTCCGATTGAGAAAATTGTTACTGCCAACATCAATGCTGATGACGTGGTGAAGCTAGGCTTCGATGCGCTGCTCGACAAGTCCGTCAATCACATGAAAATTCTGGTGACCGTGTAATGCCAAACTCTCCTGTCAGAATTGCAATGATTGGCCTTGGCTGGTGGGGCAAGAAAATGACGGCTGTTTTGCAAAGTGCAAAACAGGATATTGAAATCGTTTGCGCAGCAGAGCCCCATGGTTCAGGCGCAGATTTCGCCAAAGATTATGGCTTCAAAGTTTATGCTGATCACAAAGGTGCACTCGCCCATTCCGGCGTGGAAGCGGTCATCCTCGCCACACCACATTCTCTACATGCGCAACAAATTGAAGACTCTGTTGCAGCGGGCAAACATATTTTCTGCGAAAAACCTTTAGCCCTTACAAGAGTGGAGGCGGAAAGAGCCGTTCTGGCTTGTGCCGCAAAAAATCTCGTCCTTGGCATGGGTCATGAGCGGCGCTGGGAGCCACCTGTCGCTGATATGATTGCAAAAGCCCAAAGCGGCGCACTCGGCCGGTTGCTGCAAGTCGAAGCCAATTTCAGTCACGATAAGTTCGTCACCCTTGCCGCCGATAACTGGCGGCTCAACCCAGCTGAAGCGCCCGTCGGCGGCATGACAGCCACAGGCATCCACCTCACTGATCTTTCAACTCTTTTGTTTGGCCCAGCACGCGACGTCCGCGTGTCCTGCGAACAACTGGCATCAAACATCCCACAGGGCGACACCATGAGTGCCCACATCCGCTTTAGGAATGGCGGAACAGCCTACATCTCCGCCACCTTGGCAACACCCTTCATTTCACGCTTTGCGGTGTTTGGCACCAAAGGTTGGATCGACATTCGCGACAAGGCCCATGTTGAGTCACCAGCGGGTTGGGTTGTGACGTCAGCAACAACGGGTTCACCCATTTCCACCGTTGAACTCTCCCCTGCTGAACCTGTGAAAGACAACCTCGTGGCCTTTGCCCGCGCAGTGCGTGGCAAACTTGCCTATCCAATCACGGGCGAACAACTCGTCAACAACATTTCCATTCTCGAAGCCATCATCAAATCCGCAGCGCAAGATGGCGCTGTGGTGACACTCTAAGGAGCGAGCAACATGAAAGCGCTTGTTTTCGAAACCCCTGACAATCCCAAAATTTTGGATCAACCAATTCCTGAGATAACCGACACGGAAGTGTTGATTAAATCGCGCACTGTCGGCATTTGCCATTCTGATTATGAGTTGCTTGCGGGCCGCTACATCATTCCGATTTCTTACCCCGTCACACCGGGCCATGAGTGGTGCGGTGAAATAGTCGAAGTCGGCAAGTCAGTCAAAAACTTCAAGAAGGGTGACCGTGTCGTCGGCGAGTGCGTTGTCAGAACACCTGAGCGCCTGCATCATTTCGGGTTCTCGATGAATGGCGCTGACCGTGAATTTTTCAATGTCAATCCGGATTGGCTACATAAATTGCCAGACAGTGTTGACGACAATCGCGGCGCACTGATTGAGCCCTTCACGTGCGGGTTCTATGCTGTACTGCGTTCTGGTGGCACCAACGCCTCGGAAACCGTTGTCGTCTCCGGCGGCGGGACTATTGGCCTCGTCACGGCAGCAGCTGCCATCGGCATGGGGGCTCGCGTCATCGTGGTAGATCCCATTGCCAAACGTCGCGACATTGCCTTGAAACTCGGTGCAGCAGACGTTGTTGATGCCAATGACAATCCCGTTGAGCGCATTAAAGAACTCACAGGGGGCAAGGGTGCTGAACTCGTGGTTGAAGCGTCCGGCCATGATGCTTCCGTCGCCAACGCGTTTGAATATGCGCAAGAGAATGGCCGCGTCTCCATGGTCGGCCTCAATATTGGCCGCGATATAACTTCGAAACTTGGCCTGCTTCAACTCAAGAATCTTACGGTGCGCGGCTGCATCGGCTCGCCGGGTGTGTGGCCCGCAGCGATCAAATTTCTGGAGCGCACGGGCATCGATCTCTCTCCGATCCAAACCCATCACTTCGGTCTGAATGACGCTGCCAAAGCTTTTGAACTTGGCAAAGATGCGCAGGCTTGCATCAAAGTAACCCTCTCCATGAAAGGACTGAATTGATGGAACGCCATGCGCTCATCGCCGGTGTGTCCGGAATTATTGGTCGCCATTTGGCGGAACATTTGTTGGCGACAAAAGGCTGGTCAGTTACGGGCATCTCGCGTCACAAACATGATCTTCCAAAGGGCGTGAAACACATCGCTGTTGATCTGACTGACGAAGATGCGGTGAAGGTTGCACTGAAGCGTGTGAAACCAACAGATGTGTTCATTACCACTTGGTTACGGCAGGCCACCGAGGCGGAAAACTGCCGCGTCAATGCTGGCATGGTGCGCAATCTTCTGGCCGCAATGGAAGGCAAGAAGATCAAACACGCCGCATTGGTCACTGGCCTCAAGCATTACATGGGGCCCTTCGAGGCTTATGCAAAATCCAAGATGGTGACACCCTTCCGTGAGGAACAGCCACGTCTGCCCTACCAGAATTTTTACTACGATCAGGAAGATGAGCTTTATGCGGCGGCGGAAAGCCAAGGCTTCTCGTGGTCAGTGCATCGCCCCCACACCCTGATCGGCTATGCCCTTGGAAACCAAATGAACATGGCCGCCACCCTTGGCGCTTATGCCGCCATTTGCAAAGAAACCGGCCGACCTTTCGTGTTCCCCGGTTCGCCGCAGCAATATGAGGCCTGTGTGGACATCACTGATGGCCGCATCATCGCCAAGCATCTGCTGTGGGCCGCCACCAAACCTGCAGCCCGCAATGAGGCCTTCAATATCGTCAATGGCGAAGTCTTCCGCTGGGACTGGATGTGGTCAAAGCTCGCAGCACATCTCGGTGTGGCCGCAGCAGCTTATCCCGGTCACGCCCAGCCACTTGAAAAGCAGATGGCCGACATGGGGCCGGTGTGGGACAAGATTGTTGAGAAACACGGCCTACAAAAGAACGCTCTCTCAACCGTTGCGTCTTGGTGGCACAGCGATGCCGACCTTGGTCGCGTCATCGAGAACTTCACTGACATGACCAAAAGCCGCGACAAGGGATTCACAGGCTATCAAAACTCCGTTCACTCTTTCACCGACGCTTTCGACAAACTGCGCACGGCGAAAGTGCTTCCATAGATGAGCAACGCCGCAACCATGACACCGGGTTTCTTCCAGCAACTTCCGCTGGCCCGCAGCTTTGTCACAGTTGTGTTGTCCACCCTTGTGCTGTTGGTGGTTTGTGCCATCTTCGCACCCTCAAGCATTTCAGCTGCTGGACTGTCAGGCAGTCTGCCTTTCGCAGCACTCATCGCAATTGTGGGTCTCGGCCAACTCCTTGTGGTCCAACAGGGTGGCTTTGATCTGTCATTGCCAGGTGCTGTGTCACTTGCCGTCGTGCAAGCCACACATTATCCGCATCAGGATGACTCGCTGCTCTTGATGGCAGTCGTCATTGCCGTGTGTTTTGCGCTTGCTGCTGGCATTGCCAACGGTCTACTTGTCAGCTTCTTCAAACTTAACGCTATCATCGCCACCATTGGTGTGAACGCATTGCTCTATGCTGGCGTTTTTGGCGTATCAGGTGGTGTCCCCTCCATCACCACTGAACGCCTCGCCAACATCGCAGGAGGAGATACCCTTGGTATTCCCCATGCCGTCTATTTTGCGCTAGCCGCGCTGGCTATTGTAACCTTTGTCCTGAAGAAAACAGTTATCGGTCGCCGTTTTGAAGCCATCGGTGCAAACCCGAGAGCTGCACGTGCTGCAGGTTTGCGCGTTCAAAGGCATCAATTCGTGGCCTATGTTTATGCGCAGCTTCTTTATTGCCTTGCAGGCATATTGATCGCCGGTATCACGCGTGAGCCCACTGCTTTTCAAGGCGATACACTTTTGTTGCCCTCCGTCGCTGTTGTTGTGCTCGGTGGCACTTCACTTCTTGGCGGTCGCGGTTTTCCGATATCCACAGTCATCGCCGCATTTTTTCTAAACCAATTGAGCCAGTTCGCACTCGCAGTCGGAGTGCCTTACTCGGCCCAAACCATCATTCAAGCTTTGGCCTTGGGTTTTGGCATCGGTGTTTATTCGCTCCGCTGGCGAATGAACCACAGCAAGTCGACTGATCGTAAAAATGAAACAACACACCTGGAGGAAAGAACATGAAATCTCTGAAAACAAAACTGGCACTTGCTGTCGCAACAGCCGTGCTGGCACTCGGCAGCTCATCAATAGCCAACGCCGAAACACCATCATGGTGTGGACCAAAACAAGCAAGTTTGGCCTTGCTGGATGGCTATGGCGGCAACAGCTGGCGTCAAGTCACAACAGCATCCGGCAAGCAAACTGCGGAGCTCTGCCCAAGCATCACGAAGTATGAATATGCAGACGGCAACGGCGACACTCAGAAGTCGATCTCGGATATCAAGTCACTCGCAGCCAAAGGCATTGACGCACTCGTGGTGTTCGGTGACGCAGGCCCAGCCGTACTTCCTGCGATCACGGCCGTTTACAAGTCCGGTAAGGTTATCGTGCCTTACCGTGTCGACGTGGGCGGCAAGGAAGGCGAGAACTACACCAAGTTCATCGGCTCATCCTTCGTGAACGATGGTGAGAATTGGGGCAAATGGATTAAAGGCGTTCTGCCAACTGGTGGCAACGTGCTGTTCCTTTCAGGCCCAGCTGGCAACAGCCAAGGCTTGGATGAGCTCAAGGGCTTGAAGAACATTCTTGGAGCTGAGTATGTGTTCATCAACCCAGAACCATTTGCAGTGACGAACTGGGATCCAGCGCTCACACAGCAGGTACTCTCAGCTGAAATCGCCAAAAACACCAAGATCGATGTGATCGTTTCGGACTTCGGCCCATCACTTGTTGGAGCACTTCCGCTGTTCAACAAGCAGGGCAAGTCGATCCCAGCACTCGCCACATCAGACGGCAACTCGCTCGCCTGCTTCTATGAAGAAATGAAGGGTACCAACCCTGACTTCAAACTCTTCACAGTCGCAACCGGCAACGACAACGTGCGTCTGGCTGTGCAACACGCCGTTGCAGCCGCAACAGGTGGCACACCGCCAGCAGAAAATATCTTCTCAGCACCAGTCTATGAAGATTCAGTCTCTGGAAAGCCAAATCCGGTCACCTGCCGCAAAGATCTGCCAGGTGCTATCTACCTGTCGTCAGAATTGCCTGACGAAGCGCAAGCCAAGGCCGTCGGTCAATAAGTAAACTCTGCCCCGGAGGGATTTCTCTCCGGGGCAACTCTTTTGTGGATTGAAAAACGTGGCGGCAAGCAAAGCAAAATTATCCGATGCAAGCGCGGCACCTCGCGCCGACGCTACCATTCGCCTTGCCAACATTTCAAAAGCTTTTTCTGGCGTCCTCGCCTTGCGCGATGTGACTGTCGAATTCTTTCCAGGTGAGGTCCATGCTATTCTCGGTGAGAACGGTGCTGGCAAGTCCACCCTGATGAACATCATCTCAGGCATATTGCAGCCTACTCTTGGAGAAATCATCTTTGAAGGCCAGCGCATTACCGAGATGACGCCGGAACTGTCGACCAAACTCGGCATCGCCATATCCTTCCAGCATCCTGCCATTCTTGAAGACCTTTCCGTCTATGAGAATCTGCGCGTTGCACTGCCGGATCACATCTTTGCAGGAAAGCCAGCTCAAGACATTGCACGTGAAATGCTCGACGCCGTTGGTCTTACAGTTCCCTTGCGTCTGCGTACTGAAGCCCTCACCATCGCACAAAAGCACTTACTTGAACTGGCAAAGGCTCTCGCACTTAAACCAAAACTTCTGATCCTCGATGAACCCACAGCGTCTCTTGACCAAGACGCAACTGACATGCTCTTCAACCGTGTGCGTGAAGTCGTGAAGGCTGGCACATCTGTGATCTATATCACCCACCGCCTCGCCGAACTCCGCCAAATTGCCCAACGTGTGACTGTTCTGCGTGATGGTAGATGGCGCGGCTCGTCTCTCGTTAAAGACATTACAGACGCTGATCTCCTCGCCCTCATTGTCGGGCGCTTCATGGGTTCTGCTTTCCCCGCGAAAGCAAAAGACATTTCCAAAGAAATCAGTTTTTCCGTCGCTCATTTCAGCGGTCGCGGCTTTACGGACCTTTCATTCGATGTGCCGCGCGGCCAGATCATCGGCATTTCGGGCGTAGCAGGTAATGGCCAATCCCGTCTTATGCGCGCCCTTGCAGGCCTCGTGCCGTCCGAAGGTAAAGTCACATTGCGTGGGAGCAACGTCAGCGTCAATGAGTTGCTGGGAAAATCCGCCTATATGCCGTCTGATCGGCACAGCGAAGGCTTGGCTTCAGGTCTCACCGTCCGTGAGAATGCCGCCTTTGGTGCGCTGGAAAAATTTGCAACCCATGGCTTGGTCAATCGCAAGAAGGAACTGGATCTTGTGACCCAGACCTTCCGCTCCCTTGCCGTGAAAGCGCCAAGCATCGAAGCCCCCATCCTCTCGCTCTCCGGCGGCAATCAACAGAAGATTGTGATGTCCAGAGCATTGTTGTCAAAGCCGGCATTGATTGTTGCCGATGAACCGACCCAAGGCGTTGATGTTGGGGCACGTGCCGAAATCTACCGCATCCTGCGCGACGTCTCTGACCAAGGCACTGCTGTCATCGTCAATTCATCCGACGCCGCAGAGCTTGCAGGGCTATGCGATAAGGTCATCGTCATGTCGCGTGGCAGAGCAGTTTCCACCCTCACAGGTGCTGATGTCACAGAGCAAAAGATTGTCCATGCCGCCGTCAGTGCTGGAACACATGGAGGGGAAGGCGTTTTTGGTGCTGCTGCCAACACGGCCATGGGTGGTCTCCGCCACTTCCTGCAAACCGACAATGCGCCAGCCCTTGTCATTGCGATCATGACAGGGCTTCTCGGCCTCTACATTAATTTTCAGAACGACAACTTCCTGTCGATTTTCAACGTCTACAACATCCTGTTGCTCGCCACTGCCCTCGGCTTCATTGCACTTGGTCAAACCGTGGCGTTGCTCATGGGTGGCATTGATTTATCCGTTGGCCCACTCACAGGTTTTCTTGTGGTCGTCGCCTCCTTCTTCATCAACGACGATAAATCCGCCGCCGTCATGCTTGCAGGTTTCCTGCTGATGTTTTTATGCGCCATCGCGGTCGGCATTATCAACGGCGCACTCATCCGCTTTGCCAATTTCACCCCCATCGCCGCCACACTCGCCATGTTCATTGCCATTCAGGGCTGTAGCTTCCTGCTGCGCGATCAACCCGGCGGCTACATCAGTTTCCCCGTGACAGACTGGATCAATTGGCAATGGGGGCCCATCCCCGTTGCCTTCATCGTGCTCTGCGCCGTTGCCTTCACACTCGAATGCACCTTGCGTAAACACCGCTGGGGATGGCGGTTGCGTGCCGTAGGTTCCAACGAGGAATCAGCAAGACGTATGGGCATCCGCACCGACCGCACCTTCATCACGGGATACATCTTGTGTTCGTTGCTCACTGCATTGGGTGCCCTCATGCTAATGACACAAATCGGCGTTGGCGATCCCAGACAAGGCATCAACTACACCCTCGCTAGCATCACCGCAGTGGTGTTGGGCGGCACAAGTTTAACGGGAGGACGCGGCACCTTCATTGGCACCGTATTGGGCGCGGTGCTGTTGACAGAAGTATTAAGCGCCGTAACCTTTCTGGGCCTCACCCAGATGTACCAATACCTCTTCCAGGGCGCACTGATCGTTGTGGCAGCATTAGTGTATTCAACAGCGCGGAGGCAGGTGGCGAGATGAGACTACATGAACGTTATTTGTGCTCAACTATGAACTTAGCTCGATGGTACAATTCATCGAAAGTAATGATTTCCGGTGAATTAATGTTTCCGCGATACAATTCGAATGAGCGAATTTTCTGTTCGTTCAAACCATTCTCACTCAGAAATTCGTCCTTACGACCAACAACCACGACAGACTTCGGTTTGAAATTGAAGATGATTTCACCGGTTGGGTTGCCCTCACTATCGGTTGGGCGCAACTTGTCCTGATAGGTTTTTGCCGCTTCAGCGACCGTCGCCTGCACTTGGGCAACTGCGCCCGATAGCTCCATGGATGGCGCCCATGCGCCTGAACGGTAAGGGCCACGTTTGTCTAAGAGTTCAGTCTTGTGATGTTTGATTTCAATGTAGCACAATGAACTAACGAGGGCCTGAGTTTTCATCAATGCATCAGTGCGTTTCCCGGGTTGGCCTATCGACGCACCACTCACGGCTTGTTCCAGCTTTTGATTGTCTAAGCCTGTCAAAAAAGTAAACGAAAGACCGTATCCAAAAATCCATGTGTTTCGTTCGAAAAATTTCTGCCAGACACCCTCATCTGTCAAATTTCTTTCAGCTTTTACTCGGTCAAAATATTGAGCGTCAGACAGAAAGCGTTCAAAGTACTCAAGTTGTTTTCTACGGTGACCGATTGCTATGAGGTCTTTTTTTAAGTCTCCACTTTCTGCCAATTTTTCGAAAACATCGACATTGTCTGCCAGCAATCGAATTGCTTGTGAAGGATCAAGTAGCAATCCTGAGAGCTGTTCATCGGAAACATTCAACTTTCCACTATCTGGGAAATTTATGCGTTTGATATTCAACAGAAACGCAATGAGTTGGTCAATTTCGCTATGAATAAAGGAAAAATACCAACCGTCTGAAGGCCCGGACTTCTTATTGAATTTTTGAATTGTGAGAGTCAGGATACCGCGATCGTCCTCAAAAAATGTGGCTTTGATTTCATGTCGCCCCGCAGGAGTGGCACGCAAGACCAACTCGTCCCTTTCTCGAGCGAAAGCGTAACCTCCGTTTACATCCAAAACTTTAGAGGCGATACGAATATTTCTCTCAGAAATTGACTTTACTTTCCTAGGGCTGACATAAGTCTTGTTTGGCAGCTTGTTGAAATGGATTTCCCGCTTATCGGTCAATTTTTTATCTGCCTATCAATTTTTGGCGCACTTATAATTGCCAAGGTTTGTTGTGTTGCCAAAGCAAGTTCCACCTTTTGCGTAGGCAAATGGATTTCGCCACGCCGATGAGCCTGCACTTCTTTCAATGCCTGCATCAGGTCCGAACCAAACTTTGTGGCTCTTTTGTTCATTCCAGTTCCTCAGCACGCAATGCCATTCATGTCCGCTCGACTGAACCACCGCTTTCAATTTCACACTCGCTGGTGTTCCCTCCCCCTTGTGGGGAGGGTTAGGGTGGGGGTCGCTCGGAAGTCTATTATGGAGAAGAATTCTTTTCCATCAATAGGTAGCGGAACTACCCCCACCCCGACCCTCCCCACAAGGGGCAGGGCTATCGCATATGGCAAAGGAAGGGACCTCATCAGTCACTTCGTGACAGCTTCTCCGGAGGAGAAGCGATGAATTACGGTATGAAATCAATGTCCCTTCCCCTCCGGGGAAGGTGCCCCAACGGGGCGGATGAGGTCCCTTTGGCCATATGCGATAGCCCTGCCACAAGGGGGAGGGAGAAGGATTTCAATAATACCCGGCCGCCCGCATCGCCGTGTCAATCCGGTTCTGACTCCGCGTCAATGCCACTTCATCCGAACACTCACCGTTTAGTGCCGCAAAAATTTCTTCGCCCAGAATTTCTTCAATCACGTGATATTCCGGAACGGGCGGTCTTTGCCAGTTTTGGATCTTGTTTTGTTTTGCCAGTCTATCAACGAAACTGACGATGGGTGTAGAAGCGGCGGCTTCTGGATCGGCGCTGACGCTGAAGCGTGGGGCGACGGGAAATCCATTTTTTACATGTTCCTTCATCGCCGCTGGCGAGGCCATCCATGAAATCGCTTCAAACGCCAAATGGGCGCGGGCCGGTGGCAGTGACGCCGGGACCATCAACAGAAAACCACCGATGGGCGAGATACCCGCACCGCCGGGGCCCGCCGGATGGGGCAGATAAGCGACTTTACGTTTTACAACCGAATGAATGTCATATTCAAAGCGTGCCGCGCGCATGGTCCAGCCATAAATCATCGCTGCATGGCCACTCATGAAATAATCAAGTGCCCGGTTCCAATCAATCGACAGGATGTCGGGGGGCGAGAATGCCAGAAGCTCATGCATGTATTTCAGCGTGTTGCGACCGGACTCACTCAGGATGCGCGGGCGCATCGCTTCACCGCTTAGCCTGCTGTAGTCCACGTGGAGCCGCGGTGCGGGAATATCAATCACCGGACTTCCGCAACAGCCCATCAGAAACATGAAGGAGTGTGAGACTGGCATGC
>JANOXS010000078.1:0-19482 GCA_031418535.1 Hyphomicrobiales bacterium
CAGCATCACCAAGTTTATTGGCGATAAACTTTGGAATGTTTTCCATGGGGCCTGGCCGATAAAGCGCCACGATGGCAATAATATCTTCCACGCAGTCGGCCTTCATGCGTTTGGCCGTGTCGCGCATTCCAGAACTTTCCAACTGGAACACTCCAACAGTATCGCCTTGCCGCAACATTTCATAAGTCGGCAAATCATCATAGGCAATGTCGTCGATATTAAAATCGGGTTTGTGCACGTGAATGAGTTTGATGGCTTTGTCGATGACTGTCAGAGTTTTCAATCCGAGAAAATCGAACTTCACCAGCCCCACAGCTTCAACATATTTCATGCTGAATTGGGTGGCGGGCAGCGTGGAGCGCGGATCACGGTAAAGCGGCACAAGTTGCTCAAGCGGCCTGTCGCCAATCACAATGCCTGCCGCATGGGTCGACGCATTGCGGTAGAGGCCTTCGATGCGCAGCGCTATATCGAACAGGTTTTTGACATTAGGGTCGCGGTCACGCTCTTCCTGAAGCTTAGGCTCCAATTCAATGTATTCGCGCAACGTGAGCGGATTTGCGGGGCTCATGGGGATGAGTTTTGAAAGCCTATCCACTTGCATGTAGGGCATTTGCAACACACGGCCCACGTCCCTTGTGACCATGCGGGCCTGAAGCTTTCCGAACGTAATAATCTGCGCCACGCGGTCGGCACCGAAACGCTGCTGCACATAGTTGATCACTTCGTCGCGGCGGTCCTGACAGAAATCGATATCGAAATCGGGCATGGATACACGTTCGGGATTCAGAAAGCGCTCGAACAGTAGATTGAAACGAAACGGGTCAAGATCGGTAATGCGCAGAGCGTAGGCCACCATGGAACCAGCACCCGAACCACGGCCCGGACCCACGGGTATGCCATGGTCTTTTGACCATGCAATAAAATCCGCCACGATTAAAAAATAGCCGGGGAATTGCATCCGCGTGATAACGCTTAATTCAAACGCGAGACGTTCACTATATTGCTCGGCCGTAAATCCGGTAACTAACCCACGCTTTTCGAGGCGGAGTGCCATCCCATGCTCAGCAAGTTTACGCAGTTCCTCGCCTTCATCGCCTTCGGCAAAACGCGGCAATATGGGTTTGCGGCCTTCCACCCAATAGGAACACCGCCTGGCAATCTCAATGGTGTTTTCGACTGCTTCTGGAATATCGGCAAATAGTGCGGCCATTTCGGCTTGAGATTTAAAATAATGTTCGGGCGTTAAACGTCTGCGGTCATCAGCCGCCACAACCTCGCCTTCGGCAATGCAAATCAAAGCATCGTGGGCAACATAATCATCAGGTGCCGCGAAATAACATTCATTGGTGGCAACCAATGGAATTGCAAGTTCATAAGCCAGATCAATGAGGCCGCTCTCAGCCGCTTGCTCGGTCTCTGTGCCGTGGCGTTGCAGTTCAATGTAAAAATTATCGCCAAACAAACTTTTAAGCTGGTTTGCATGTTGGTTTGCCAGTGTCGTTTGATTTTGCACCAATGCTTCGTTCAACGGACCAGATGGGCCACCGGACAGGCAGATCAATCCTTCAGAACAGGCTACCAGTTTGGCCCACGTCACATGCGGCTCAGCATTATCACTGACTTCAAGAAATGAACTTGAAGTGAGCTTCATCAAATTTAAATAGCCCTGTTCAGTTTTGGCAATCAACACAAGTGATGGATGGCGTTTTAGTCCGGTCTGCTGTTGAAATGGGTTGGCTTTTTCTACTGCCACGGAGAGATCGACTTTAATGGCCAATCCCACCAAAGGCTGAATGGATTTGGCGACCATGGCTTCAGAAAACTCAAGGGCGCCGAACAGATTGCCAGTGTCAGTCATGGCCAATGCTGGCATTTTATTGTCTTTGGCCATGCCCGCCAACTTCTTAATTGGCAGTGCCCCTTCTGATAGGGAATAGGCGGTGTGAACACGCAGATGGATGAAAATAGCTTGCGACATACACGGGAGCTTAGCCCAGTCTAATTCTTACGCACAATGCAAGGAGCCCCAACAACTTGAAGTTTTGCGCATGTTTCGGCAGCGGCAGCGGCAGTTTTGGCACCCAGCATCACAAGAACCATTTTGCGGGTTCCGCGTGACAGATTTCTCTTGCGCAGCACCATCGGGTCACGGTCGGCGAGAACTTTGGGGAAACGCAGTTTAAGACGCTTATACATCGCAATCGAGCGGTTTTCGTCAAAGCCTGCAGCGACGAGTGCGCCCCAAGGCTGGCGCGGCGCTGATCGAAGATGACTTCCAGAAAGTTGGCCTTTGCGCAAAGCGAGAGCCAAACAATTCGTTGAAAAATCAGACTTATTGCCGATGGCAGGGACTGCGAAATCGGCGGTCGGCTCTTTCCAGTCTTCAATTTCTTTGCCCGTGATGAACAGCACATAATTTCTGGTTTCATCTGGCATACCGCCATTTCCAGCAATCCAATTCGCAACGCGTCTTTCGCCAGCATTATAAGCTGCGGCCGCTAAGCCTAAATTACCAAATTGTTTGCGCAAATCAGATATGAACGAGGCGGAAGCCCTGACGGCGCTTATTGGCTCAAACGGATCATCTAGGCCCCGGCGCTTGGCGGTGTCTGGCATAAACTGGGCGATTCCTTGGGCACCCTTATCGCTGACTACGTTGGGATCAAACAGACTTTCGCGCCACAATAGCCTCGCAAAAAATGAGGCGTCGACATCATTGGCTTTGGCCTCACGCTCGGCTGCCTCACAGATTTGGCCTGCAAGTTTTGTGCGATCAATTGCTGTTGAGCCTGCAGGTGCTGCCAAGGCCAAACACACTGCACTTGCCAACCAAATTCTAACCATCGACCAACGTGCCATTGCTTAATCTTACCACCCTGCTCATACGCTCGGCAAAATCAATGTTATGGGTGGCTATGAGCGCACCAAGGCCTTCTTCTTCAATAAGGCGCACAAATTCATTGTGCACCAATGCGCCTGTGGGTGGATCAAGATTTCCGGTAGGCTCATCGGCCAATAGTAAAAGTGGTTTGTTGGCAATGGCGCGGGCAATGGCCACGCGCTGTTGTTCGCCACCAGATAGTTCGGCTGGGCGATGATCTAAGCGGTGGCTCAGGCCCATGCGGCCGAGTAGGTCTTTGGCGCGCGCTTTTGCTTCATTCTTTGGCGTGTTGGCGATCAGTTGCGGTATTACCACGTTTTCAAGCGCAGAAAACTCTGGGAGCAAATGGTGAAACTGATAGACAAAGCCAATGCCAATCCTGCGAATTCTGGTGCGCGCTGCATCATCCAGTTCATTGCAATTTTGTCCGGCTATCACAACGTCGCCCGACGTTGGTTTTTCGAGCAAACCTGCAATGTGAAGCAGCGATGATTTGCCTGCACCCGACGGACCAACCAAGCCAACAATCTCACCTGGCACAATTGTGAGTGAAAGATTTTTGAATATCTCAAGCGCGTTCTCGCCAGCACCATAGGTGCGGCCAATGTTCAAAAGTTCCAGTGCGGGGCGCAAATTCATTCGTAACGCAGCGCCTCAACAGGATCGAGCTTGGCAGCTTTCCACGATGGATAAAGCGTTGCCAGATAAGAAATCAACAGCGCCATGACGACTATCCAAAATGTCTGCTGGTAGCTGATTTTGGCAGGCAATTGCGCGAGGTAATAAAATTCTGGATTGAACGGATCGACGCCCGACAGCCATTGAATGCCATGGCGAATGTTGTCGGCGTTGATGCAGATCAGAACGCCAACGATAAGCCCGACAAAAGTGCCGAATGTGCCAATTGCTGCACCAGTCAAAAAGAATACGCGCATGATGGCCCCTTTGGTTGCCCCCATCGTGCGCAAAATTGCAATGTTGCTGCCTTTGTCTTTGACTAACATGAACAAGCCAGAGATGATGTTGAGGGCGGCCACCAACACAACCAGTGATACCACCATGATCACAACATTGCGCTCTACAGCGAGCGCATTGAAGAACGCTACGTTGCGGGTTTGCCACGTTTGCACAGTTAGGTCTGGGCCAGCAGCATCGAGCAATTGGACTGTTTGGCCTTGCACTGCGTCAGGGTCTTCGACCATCACCTCAAGACCAGTGGCCCCACTGTTGGTCGAGAAAAAATCTTGAGCTTCATTGATCGGCATATAGACTACACCTTCATCATAATCCGACATGCCCATTTTGAAGATGGCAACCACAGAATAGTCGCGAATGCGCGGCGTGTTGCCGATTACCGTGTCTGGTCCATTTGGCGCAATCAACGTGATAGGGCTGCCCAATGCCAGTTGATGCCGCCGTGCCAGACCTTCGCCAATGGCAATGCCATCTGATTTATCAAATCCCGCCAGAGTTGGGTTTGCGTCTTCCACGCCGGGCGTTGCAAGCTCGGTATGCAAGTCTTTATTGTTAATGCTGGGAAGTTTGATCAGATCATCTTCGCTGATGCCGCGCACCAAAGCGCCTGTGGCCGTGCGAATGGATGACACCATAGCCTGCCCTTCAACCAAGGCAATGACGCGCGTCACGCCTTGCACCTTTTCGAGGCGGGTTTGCACTTCTTTATAATTTGCAATTGGGTCTTGATCTTGGCGGTACACTGAAGCGTGTCCGGAGAAGCCTAGAATCTTGCTGAGTAGTTCCTCGTGAAAACCATTAAACACTGACATCACCACGATCAACGTGGCAACACCAAGCGCAATGCCCAGAAACGAAAACAACGATATGACCGAGATAAAACCTTCACGCCGCCTTGCGCGCAAATAGCGCAAAGCCAGCTGCCATTCAAAGCCAGCAAAGGGTTTTGTGTCGGGAAGGCCCTCGGTCATCAAGCACTAAACCGTGCGACGACAGCATCAAGGCTTACATTTTCACGCGCGCCTGTTTTGCGATTTTTCACTTCGGCAATGCCATCTTTCAATCCGCGGGGACCTATTATCACCTGCCACGGTAAGCCAATTAAATCCATGGCTGCGAATTTGGCACCGCCAGGTTGGTTGCGATCATCATAGAGCACTTCAACACCCATGGCTTCCAACTCCTTGTAGATTTTTTCACAAGCAGCATCTGCCTCAGCATCGCCAGCTTTCAAATTGATGAGGCCCACATGAAAGGGCGCCACAGATTCAGGCCAAACTATGCCGTCTTTATCGTGGCTGGCCTCAATAATGCCGCCCACGAGGCGTGACACACCAATACCATAAGAACCCGACTGAACTGTAATCTTCTTGCCATCTGGCCCCTGCACTTCGCAGCCCAGTGGTTCAGAATATTTTGTGCCGAAAAAGAAAATATGGCCCACTTCAATGCCGCGACCGCTTAAACGCTTGGCTTCTGGCACACGGGCTTCAAATTCGGCTTGATTGTGTTTTTCGTCGGTGGCTGCATATTTCGATGTGTAGTCCGACACCATTGCGGCAACGGCTTCCACATTATCATAGTCGATTTCAATTTTCGACCAATCAAGATCATGCAATGCGCCATCAAAGAAGACGCCACTTTCGCCAGTGTCTGCCAGCACCAAGAATTCATGGCTGTCATCGCCGCCAATGGGGCCAGTGTCAGCCCGCATGGGCACGGCTTTAATTCCGAGTCGTGCAAAAGTTTTTAGATAGCTCACGAACATTTTATTATAGGCATGTTGGCCAGCTTCGCGGGTTACGTCGAATGAATATGCATCCTTCATTAAAAATTCACGGCCGCGCATCACGCCAAAACGTGGGCGCACTTCATCGCGGAATTTCCATTGAATGTGATAAAGATTGCGCGGCATATCTTTATATGACTGAATGCCTGACCTGAAAATATCGGTGATCATTTCTTCGTTGGTTGGGCCATAAAGCAAATCACGGTCTTGGCGATCTTTAATGCGCAGCATTTCCTTGCCGTAGTCATCATAGCGGCCTGATTTACGCCAAAGGTCAGCTGATTGCAGGGTTGGCATCAAAACTTCCAGGGCCCCTGCCCGGTTCTGCTCTTCCCGCACAATCTGCTCGATTTTTTTTAAAACGCGAAAACCCAGCGGCAGCCACGAATAACTGCCAGCCGCTTCCTGCCGTACCATACCGGTGCGCAGCATGAGTCGGTGCGAAGCAATTTCTGCTTCCTTAGGGTCGTCGCGGAGTACCGGCATAAAATATTGCGAAAGGCGCATGAGAATCTGTAAGTCCTTTGTGTTTGGCTGTCTTTTAAGCGAATAAGCCGATTAGGCAAGCAAGCTTGAAAAGCGTTTTCAAATTTCGCTTGGCAAGATGGAAAATTTGTGGCTAGTTTGCGCCAAGGCCAAGTTCACAACATTGTGAGCCCGAGTCTGGGGAGAAAAAAATTGAGTCGGCGCTTTAAAGCTGCCACCAATCCGAAGCCGTAAAGAGCTGAGGCTGAAACAAGAGAAACCTAAAAATTGGCGGGATCAAAACTGGTCCCGCCTTTTTCTATTTAGAGGGTTTCTTCGCGGTTATTTCAATTTCAATTTTCATGCGCGGGTCGGCAAGACCAGCCACAAACATGGTGGCAGCGGGGCGCACGTCGCCCAGATATTTTTTAAGCACGGGCCAACAATTTTCGAAATCGGCTGCGCTGGGCAAAAGATAATGAACGCGGACGGCATCTGCCAAGCTGAACCCTGCTTGGTCCATGGCGGCAATAATGTTGCGGAAGGTTTGGTCAGCCTGTTCGGCCACATCATCAGATATCGTCATATCGGCATAATTAAAACCTGTGGTGCCAGACACAAACATCCACTCGCCATCTACAACTGCGCGGGAATAACCGATTGAGGCTTCAAAGCTGGAGCCTGACGATATCAATTTTCTCATTTGCGATTTCCGATATCTAAATCCCCAGAGGTAATCATAACCTGATGGTTTGGTGTGGCCATTTTGATTTTACCTTTCTGCAAAGCATCCCAGACCAGAAAATGCACATCAGATGTAAAATTATTTGGGCCGTCATCAATGCCATTCACCCAAAATTTCACCGCAAAATGCGCGCCGAAATCGCCAAATCTCTTAATTTCACACGAAACTTTCTCGGGCTCTTGCAGTACATGCTGATGGCTGCTGATGGCTTTTTCAATCAGCGGCGGCACTTTGTGTAAATCCGTGTCGTAACTCACGACGAATGGCACTTCATAACGTTGGCGTGGGTCAGACTTAGTCCAATTGACAAAGCGCGTGGTAATAAACCGCTCATTCGGCACCATTATATCTTTGCCGTCAAAGGTGGCTAATGTTGAAGAGCGCATGTTTATGTTTTGCAAGATGCCCGTGCGGCCATCCTCCAGCTCAATGTAGTCACCCACTTTGATAGAGCGTTCCAACAAAATTATGATCCCTGAAATGAAGTTCGACGCAATTTGCTGCAAGCCAAAGCCTAGCCCCACACCCAAGGCACCACCGAACACAGCGAGCGTCGTTAGATCGAGGCCGAGCACGTTCATCAGCAGCAAACCGACGATGCAGAACACTAAAAGTTCTAACGCTTTGGCGGCCAATTCGCGGGTTTGAATATCGACTGTTTCTTGATCGCGAATTACTTTCTGTCCGGCATTGGACGACATGCGGCCAACCACGAAAAAGATCGCGCCAAATATGGCGGCCTTGAGAATGGCCAAGGCAGAGATGCGTATGTTTCCGGCTTGAAGGGCCGTGCTGTCGAGCCACCCAATAAGCTGCGGCATGTAGCCAAACATGTAAACTGCGGCCACTGGCAAGCCTATCCAACGCGCGCCCGCATTGGCGATGGGGTTTTTGACAAAGCGCTTGATCACCGAATGAAGCAGTGAAATTGTTGCGGCCACACTGGCCAGCCGCACCAGCCACGAGGAGCCAACGCTGGAATCGCAAATGGCGGCGGCAATCATCAACGCCACCACAACCAAAGCTGGCCTCAACAAATCACGACACGAATAAAGCAAGCGGCGGTAGCGCAGCAACTTGCCATCGACTGGTTCGGCATTAAACAAAAACAGTTTCGTGGAAACTTGGGTAGCGGCAATGCGGCCGATAATAACAGCAGCGACAATTGCAATTACTTGGGCATAGAATTGCGGGCTGCTGAGCCAGCTTATCAGGATATCTAAAATATGCTGGGCTTGGGCTTTCAGGCTATCGAGATTCGGCATTTTATGTGTCCGTTGCAATTATGGCATCGCCCCATGCCCATTTCTTTGCTCGCTTGTAAGCTGCCTTATCGCGCGAAGCAATCTGCTGGACGTTTATACCATTGGCGCTGCACAGCTTTATACTTGTAGATATTTTGGTGGTCACGGGCGGCGCAACTATTCGCCCGGCTGCCAAGTCATAGCGCTGGCGCGACACTGCAAGCCAACTGAACGGCTCATCTTCAAAGGGTAGTGACGCTGCTTTGGCGTGCATGTGTTCGCGGCTGCGTTGCAGGCGCTGGGTAAAATGGCACCAATCTTTGCCTGCCATCTGGCAAGTGCCCGCATGAGTGCATGGCCCGACTACGTTTGCTCCCGCCGCAAGCAAAGCCGCTCGCGCATTGCGGATGCGACCAAAACCACGCGGCGTGCCGGGCTCAATTATGATTAATATCTGCTCGCAATTGGCCCATAGTTTTAAGGCTGCCTCGCCACTTGCGCGTTCTTCCAATTCCGCAAACACATAAGCAGCAATAATTAGTTCCGCCTTGGTTGAGGTCTCAGCCATTTTCGATTCTGAAACAATCGAATTTTGCAAGGCATTCAGTCCACTGGCCTTAGCCAGGTCGTTTGCCAGACTTACAAAACGCGGATCAGCTTCTACCATTGTGATGTTTTTTAGCTCCGGCCACCGCGCCAGTGCAGCCCAGCTCGCCGTGCCCGGCCCTGCTCCCACATCTAACAGCGATCGCGGCATAAAGTCAGATGCAACACTTGCCACTTCATCCAGAACTCGCCGCACAGCCGCGTAAGTGGCTGGCATCCGCGCCGTAAGATAAGCCGCTAGATCTACGCGGGCCGAGCTTCGGCCATGGCGGTAGGCCTCGGTCAATTTCTCAGCATTTTCCCGCAGTTCAGCGCCCGATTGATTTTGCAACCATGCGGCAATGGCTAAATCCAGTTCACCCGGCCTCTCAGAATATGACAAGTTGTTGACCCCGCAAACCATTGCCCCATTGGCATCGTTCAGACTAAGCTATAGCGAATCTACACCTAAAGGAAACCGCGCCAATGTTCGTCTCATTTTTTCCAAGACCGAAGCAGTTTTTTAACTCGGCAGCTTTATGGTCATTGTTCGGAATTTTATTGTGGAACTTGGCCGCAAAAAATTGGGGAGCCACAATTGGTTTGCCTGATCCTGCTGCTGGCACGCCAGCTATTATCGGGGCGATGTCTTTAATCACGGCGCCGCACATTTGGTTCGATATTTTCTTTGGACTTATGGTTGCGGCGTTTGCGTTTTTTTGGCGGTCATATGCTCCGCACCCGTGGTTTAATTGGTCAGTGCTGGGGTCTGCACTCATTGTATTTGTAACTTATTTTCAAGTTCAAATTAGTGTCGCCATCAACGAATGGTATGGCCCTTATTTCGATCTCATTCAAAAAGCACTCGATCCTGCTACCAAAGGAACAGTTCCTGCCTCTGATCTCTACACCGGCATGGGGCAACTTATCGGAATTCTCGCTGTTTGGATTACTGTGGCCATTCTTTTGAGCTTTTTTACCAGCCACTACACATTTCGCTGGCGCAAAGCGATGAACGAATATTACGTTCAACATTGGCAAAAACTGCGTCTGGTTGAAGGCGCATCGCAACGTGTGCAGGAAGATACCATGCGGTTTGCACGACTGGTCGAAGATCTGGGGGCTTCGTTTGTGAGCTCAGTCATGACCCTTATTGCGTTCCTTCCTGTGCTTTCTGTGCTTTCTAATTCGGTCAAAGAAATTCCGGTAATTGGCGCATTGCCTTATTCACTGGTTATCGTTTCCCTTGTTTGGTCATTGTTTGGCACCGGACTTTTGGCATTGATCGGCGTGAGGTTGCCGGGTTTGGAATTCAAAAACCAACGGGTTGAGGCTGCCTATCGAAAAGAGCTGGTTTATGGTGAAGACTCTGTTCACCGTGCGGAACCACTTTCCTTGGTTGGTTTGTTTGCCAATGTGCAAAAAAACTATTTCACGCTTTTTGCTAACTACTTATATTTCAACCTTGGACGGTACCTGTATCTTCAGGCAGATGCTGTCGTTTCACTATTGGTTTTGGTTCCCACCATTGCCGCTGGTGCCATCACATTTGGTGTGTTTCAACAAGTTAGAAACGCCATGAGTGAAGTCAAAGGGGCCATGCAATATTTAGTGCAATCTTGGCCAAGCATTATTGATTTGCTTTCAATTCACAAACGCCTTCGGATTTTCGAAGCCGCAATTCATGGCAACGCTGATATTGCTGCGGACGAAGCATTTGGTGCTGTTGGTGAAGTTAATGGTGGGAGATGAGAGACTCGAACTCCCGACATCTTCGGTGTAAACGAAGCGCTCTACCAACTGAGCTAATCTCCCGACTGGGTGGGTGAATAGCCGCTGTTTTTGCAGAATGCAAGCGTGAGATTTTATTTTTTATGACTTTCCTTCCCGATGCCTCGACCTTGGCCGCATACACAATTGCATCAATCCTTTTATTTGCAACGCCGGGGCCAGACATGAGTCTATGGCTTTCTCAAACGCTGTCATCTGGGCGCAATTCCGGCTTCGCAGCCATGGCTGGAACGAACGTGGGATGCATAATTCACACGCTGCTTGCGGCATTTGGCGTTTCTGCCTTGATTGCCGCTTCACCCACTGGTTTTTTGATCCTCAAAATTGTCGGTGCCGCTTATTTATTATGGTTGGCAATTTCCGCAATTCGCAAAGGTTCTTCGCTTAATGTCGCCACAACAACCCGCAAACCTGCAGCATTGTTGAAAAGTTTCTTGTTAGGGGTCAGTATTAACATGACCAACCCGAAGGTGGTTTTGTTTTTCATTACGTTTCTGCCGCAGTTTGTTTCTGCTTCCGACACCCACGTGGCTGGAAAACTTTTATTTCTGGGACTATATTTTGTTGTCATCAATACACCATTGGCGATCGCCATGATATTTGGTGCCGAAAAATTAGTGACGTGGCTCAAAAATCAACCCCGCGTGATGCGCGGGGTTGATTATAGTTTTGCTGGTGTGTTTGCTGTGTTCGCGTTGAAGATCGCGTTGACACAAGTGCGGAGTTAATGCGCTCTCGCACCCTCGCTCGCGCGTTCTGCTGCTGCCTTTGCTAAGGCTGCTGCTTCTTCGGCTACTTCATCCCACACGATTGGTTCTGGTTGACGGACAAGTGCGTGGATTAACACATCATCCATCATGGTGACTGGAATAATTTCCATACCATTTTTTACTGATGGCGGAATATCAGCCAAGTCTTTTACGTTCTCAATCGGGATCATCACTTTTTTAATGCCACCACGAAGAGCTGCATAAAGTTTTTCTTTCAAGCCCCCAATCGGCAGCACACGCCCGCGCAGGGTGATTTCGCCCGTCATGGCAATATCTTTGCGAACAGGAATACCCGTAAGCACAGAGATGATGGCCGTTGCCATGGCTATGCCGGCCGATGGGCCATCCTTCGGCGTTGCACCTTCCGGAACATGCACGTGGATGTCCTTCTTATCAAACATCGGTGGCTTTACACCAATGGCTGGTGCACGGCTGCGCACATAAGACGAGGCGGCGGAAATGGATTCCTTCATCACGTCTTTTAGATTGCCCGTCACCGTCATTTTGCCTTTGCCGGGCATCATCAAGGCTTCGATTGTGAGAAGCTCTCCGCCGACTTCGGTCCAAGCGAGGCCCGTGACAACACCGACTTGATCTGCGCCTTCTGCCATTCCGTGTTTATATTTTTGCACGCCGAGATATTTCTGCGCCAATTCCACGTCAACCTTGACCTTCTTTTTCTTGTTGGTCATCAGGTCTTTGACAGCTTTACGGGCCAATGTGCTGACTTCGCGTTCAAGGTTACGCACACCAGATTCGCGGGTGTAACTTTGAATGACTTCAGTGATTGCAGCTGGCGTTACTTCAAATTCCTTCTTGTCGAGACCGTGACTTTCCATCGCTTTCGGCACCAGATGGCGCTTGGCAATTTCAGCTTTTTCTTCTTCGGTATAACCTGCAAGGCGTATAATTTCCATGCGGTCCAACAAAGCAGGCGGAATGTTCAGTGTGTTTGACGTGGTCACAAACATCACGTTCGATAAATCATATTCCACTTCAAGATAGTGGTCCATGAATGTGCCGTTTTGTTCTGGATCCAACACTTCAAGCAAAGCCGCAGAAGGATCGCCGCGGAAATCCATACCCATCTTGTCAATTTCATCCAGTAAGAACAAAGGATTGGATTTCTTGGCTTTTTTCATCGACTGAATAATTTTGCCGGGCATGGAACCAATGTACGTGCGACGATGACCACGGATTTCGGATTCGTCGCGCACACCGCCCAAGCTCATGCGTACAAATTCGCGACCCGTGGCTTTGGCAATGGATTTTCCAAGTGACGTTTTACCCACACCGGGAGGACCAACGAGGCAGAGAATTGGCCCGCGCATTTTGGCAACACGGCTTTGCACAGCAAGATATTCTACGATGCGCTCTTTAACTTTTTCGAGACCAAAGTGATCAGTGTCCAAAACACCTTGAGCAAATTCAAGATCGGTTTTTACTTTGCTCTTCGTGCCCCATGGAATGCTCAAGAGCCAATCCAAATAATTGCGGACCACTGTGGCTTCCGCCGACATGGGGCTCATCTGACGAAGTTTCTTAACTTCCGCTTCAGCGCGTTCGCGGGCTTCTTTGGAGAACTTGGTATCAGCTACGCGTTTTTCAATTTCGCCAATTTCATCTCGTTCGCCTTCGCCGCCATTGCCATCACCCAACTCTTTTTGAATGGCCTTCATCTGCTCATTCAAATAATATTCGCGTTGGGTTTTTTCCATTTGGCGTTTGACACGGCCACGGATGCGCTTTTCAACTTGTAGAACTGAAATTTCGCCTTCCATGAAGCCAAAGGCTTTTTCGAAGCGTTCTTCAATTGAAAGGGTTTCAAGCAGCACTTGCTTGTCAGAAATCTTCACGGCCAAGTGCGCAGAGATGGTATCTGCCAATTTGCTATGGTCTGTAATCTGGCCAATGGTTGCCAATATTTCTTGCGGAACTTTTTTGTTCAGCTTCACATAAGACTCAAATTGTGTGACCGCGGTGCGGGCAAGCGCATCTGAATCTGTGTCGCCCTTTGTGGTGCTGGGCAACAAAGATATTTCGGCTTCGAAGAAATCTGCGCGGTCGGTGAACTGTTCAACGCGGGCGCGTTCAACACCTTCGACTAAAACTTTGACAGTGCCATCAGGCAATTTCAAAAGTTGAAGAACTTGAGCAAGTGTGCCCACTTCATAAATTGTTTCGATTGCCGGATCGTCGTCGCCTGCATTCTTTTGCGCCACAAGCATAATGCGCTTGTCTTCACGCATCACTTCTTCAAGGGCTTTGATCGACTTTTCGCGGCCCACAAACAAAGGCACAATCATGTGCGGAAACACCACGATATCGCGCAAAGGCAACACGGGCAGTGTTTCGGTCGGACCTAAAGATTCAGTTTTCTTCTTTGCCATTCTCATTCCTTCTGTGGCCCTGCCCTTCAATAAGCAGCGGGCCCACATGTTTAATCATGGTTTCGATGTGGCGTTGAAACAGTGCTGTTTCAACCCCTTATTATGCGGAAGCAGGAGCTATCTTTGCATTCGCCTTATTTTCGCGGTCGGCGTAAATCAAAAGCGGCTTCGCGTCGCCATCAACAACTTCTTTCGAAATTACCACTTCTTCTACGCCGTCCATGCCGGGCAGATCATACATGGTGTCGAGCAAAATAGTTTCCATGATAGAGCGCAAACCACGCGCACCCGTTTTGCGATCAATAGCTTTGCGGGCAATAGACTTCAACGCTTCGTCCGGCAATGTGAGCTTTACACCTTCCATTTCGAACAGGCGTTGATACTGCTTCACGATCGCATTCTTTGGTTCATTTAGAATTTGCACGAGAGCAATTTCATCAAGATCTTCGAGCGTTGCCACCACTGGCAAACGACCGACAAATTCTGGAATCAATCCAAAGCGCAGCAAATCTTCTGGCTCAAGTTCACGCAGCACTTGGCCCGTGCGGCGATCATCAGGACCACGCACAGTGGCAGCAAAGCCAATACCTGTGCCTTTTGAACGCTGCGAAATGATGCGCTCAAGACCTGCAAATGCGCCTCCGCAAATAAAGAGAATGTTCGAAGTATCGACTTGCAGGAATTCCTGCTGAGGATGCTTGCGGCCCCCTTGCGGCGGTACCGAAGCCACGGTGCCTTCCATGATTTTCAATAGTGCTTGTTGCACACCTTCGCCCGACACGTCGCGAGTGATGGAAGGATTATCGGACTTGCGGCTGATCTTGTCGATTTCATCGATGTAAACAATGCCGCGCTGCGCGCGCTCAACGTTATAATCAGCCGATTGCAACAATTTCAGAATAATATTTTCAACGTCTTCGCCCACATAACCAGCTTCGGTCAATGTGGTGGCATCTGCCATTGTGAAAGGCACATCAAGAATGCGGGCCAATGTTTGAGCGAGCAACGTTTTACCGGAGCCTGTTGGGCCAACCAGCAAAATATTTGATTTCGCTAATTCAACTTCGCCATTCTTGGAACCGTGGTTCAAGCGCTTGTAGTGGTTGTGAACGGCAACGGAGAGCACGCGTTTAGCGTAGTCTTGGCCGATGACGTAATCATCTAAAACTTTGCGAATTTCATGCGGCGTTGGCACGCCATCTTTGGATTTGGTGAGCGACGTTTTATTTTCTTCACGGATGATGTCCATGCACAGCTCAACGCATTCATCACAAATGAATACGGTTGGGCCTGCGATAAGCTTGCGCACTTCATGTTGGCTTTTACCACAGAAGGAGCAATACAGCGTGTTCTTGCTGTCAGTTGGTGTGTTCTTGCTCATGGCATCTCCTATCCTCGACGGACTCAATCTCAAACGAACTGGACCGACTATAGACCGTCCCAGCGACTCAAATCTAGCTTGCACAGTGTTAAGTTAAACAATCCTTGCATTTTTAACACAAGGATTGCTCACCTAAAGCTGCAATATAATGTCGTAACTATTTGGAATCGCTCACATCTGGTCGTTTATCGAGAACTTTGTCGATCAAACCAAATGCTACTGCTTCTTCCGCCGTCAAGAAATTATCACGCTCAAGGGCGTTTTCCACCTCTTGAATGGTGCGGCCAGTATGTTTCACGTAGATTTCGTTGAGGCGCCGTTTCAACGCTTCAACGTTCTTCGCATGGATCAAAATGTCGGTTACCTGGCCTGAATATCCACCAGAAGGCTGATGCACCATCACCGATGAATGCGGCAATGCGAAACGTTGACCTTTGGCGCCAGCGCACAAAAGCAGTGACCCCATTGATGCCGCTTGACCCATCACCATCGTGGAAATTTGGGGGCGGATGAATTGCATGGTGTCGTAAATCGAAAGGCCAGAAGACACGACGCCTCCGGGCGAATTAATGTACATCGCAATTTCTTTTTTAGGGTTTTCGGCTTCCAAGAACAACAATTGCATACACACCGAAGCTGCTACTTGATCATCAATCGGACCTGTAATGAAGATAATGCGTTCGCGCAAAAGCCGCGAAGGCAAGTCATAAACGCGCTCTCCACGCGATTCTTGTTGAATTACTGAGGGCCAGAAAGCGGCCTCAGGAGCATAGTTAAATGGATCGCGCATAGTACCCTCGTTTTCGTGAATCACTGCAAATCAGTCCCTATAGATAGGGACGGAAAGCGCAAAGGGGAAGAGGCCGGAACAGTTTGCAATTGCGAAGGCTATTCGCATAAGATGGATCCAATCATAGGGGTAATAGTTCGCAGATGAATTCGACAAATTTAAGCTCAAATGTTTCAGACCTCAAATGGTCACCTGCCATTGGCAAAGAGACGGCGCATATTTATGAGCGCATGAAGCGCGTTGTTCCCGAAGCCGAATGGATGGTTCATGCGCCTTATATTCATGCCATCAACCGCCTGAAGCGCGAACGCAACGCGGTTATTCTGGCGCATAACTATCAGGTGCCGGAGATTTATCACGGTGTGGGCGATGTTGTGGGCGATAGCCTTTATCTTGCAAAGCAAGCGGCTCTCACCACGGCAGATATTATTGTTCAAGGCGGGGTGCATTTTATGGCGGAGACGTCGAAGCTTCTGTGCCCAGATAAAATGGTTTTGATTCCAGATTCTCGTGCGGGCTGCTCGCTGGCTGAATCAATTACGGGTGCCGATGTGCGGGCGCTGCGCTTGAAACATCCGGGTGTTCCCGTCGTGGCTTATGTAAACACATCAGCCGACGTGAAAGCCGAAGTTGATATTTGCTGCACATCATCTAACGCGGTGCAAGTTGTGGAAAGCCTTGGCGTTCCTGTGGTAATCTTTTTGCCGGATCAGTATCTGGCGGCCAATGTGGCAGCACAAACATCTGTGAAAATTATTTCATGGGCGGGCGCTTGCGAAGTGCATGAGCGGTTTACGGCGGCGGAAATTCGTGAATACCGCGCGGCGCATCCGGGCCTTGAAATCATTGGTCATCCTGAGTGTCCCCCTGAAGTGATTGCTGAATGTGATTTTTCAGGTTCCACAGCGGCCATGATTAAATATGTGAAAGACCGTAAGCCAAAGCAAGTGTTGATGGTGACGGAATGCACGATGAGTGACAACGTGGCGGCAGAAACACCTGATGTCGATTTCATTCGTCCGTGCAATTTTTGCCCGCATATGCGCCGCATCACTTTACCGGCAATTTTGCATTCATTGCAGCATCTGACTGAGGAAGTGATAATTGACCCTGCCCTGGCGGATCGTGCACGCGCTTCTGTACAACGCATGATTGATTTGAAATAGTGACGGCACCAATTCTTATTATTGGTGGTGGCTTGGCTGGATTATTCTGTGCGCTGAAACTTGCGCCCCATCCAGTTACGATATTATCGACGGCACCGATTGGCACGGGCGCATCATCCGTTTGGGCGCAGGGCGGCATTGCTGCGGCTTTATCCGACGGCGATACGCCAGAAAAACACACGCATGATACGATGGTGGCGGGTGCTGGCATTGTCGATGAAGCGCAAGTTCTTTCAATGGCGCAGGAAGCAAGTGCGCGGATTTATGATCTCTTGTCCTACGGGGTGCCGTTTGATCGTGATCTTGAAGGCAAGTTAGTGCAATCGCGCGAGGCTGCCCATTCTGAACGCCGCATTGTGCGCGTGAAGGGCGACACGGCCGGCAAAGCTATTATGGAAGCGCTGCATATTGCAGTGACTGAAGCACCTTCAATCGAGGTGATCGCAGGGCTTACAGCGCAAGAACTTGTGTGTGTTGATGGCCGGGTCACGGGCATCGTGGTTGAAAACAAGGAAGGCGCTTTAACAACTTATTCGGCCAGCGCCATCGTGTTGGCCACAGGTGGAATTGGGCATTTGTATCAAGTGACGACCAACCCTGTTGAATCACGTGGGATAGGTTTAGCAATCGCAGCAAGGGCGGGTGCGGTGATCGCTGATGCTGAATTTGTACAGTTTCACCCCACGGCAATTGATGTGGGTCGTGACCCTGCTCCGCTGGCCACCGAAGCTTTGCGCGGCGATGGCGCAACGTTATTGAATTCTGCGGGCAAGCGCTTCATGCTTGATATTCACCCCGATGCTGAATTGGCCCCGCGTGATATTGTGGCGCGGGCGGTATTTGCAGAAATTCAAGCAGGGCGCGGCGCATTTCTCGATTGCCGTGCTGCGATTGGGGCCGCATTCATTGATAAATTCCCAACTGTTTATGCGATTTGTATGAGCGCTGGAATTGATCCGGCAACTGACCTCATTCCAATATTGCCTGCCGAACATTATCACATGGGTGGCATTGAAACGGATGCTAATGGTCGCACAAGTTTGCAAGGCCTGTGGGCGGCTGGCGAAGTGGCGTGTACGGGGGTGCATGGGGCCAATCGTCTAGCTTCTAATTCATTGCTTGAGGCCGTGGTTTTTGCCGCACGCATTGCTGAAGACATTGGAGCTTTGCAATTAGCTCCCGTCCGGCCCGGCAGATCTACGAGCGACGCGCAATCGATGAAAGAAGTTGAAGGTTTGGAAGCTGAGCTGCGACATGCGATGGCTCAGCATGTTGGCGTGGTTCGCACCCATGACGGCATGGTTTCTTCGTTGAAAAAAATCGCGCATATCCAGAAACACGCCAAGACCCTAAGCCTCAAAAATATGGCGACCGCCTGTTTGATGATTGCAGCTGCAGCCTTAGTGCGACATGAAAGCCGGGGTGGGCATTTTAGAACTGACTATCCGCTGCCTGTTGCCGCTCTTGCGCATCGTTCGTATTTCACGCTGGATGCTGCCCACAAAATTGCTGAGGATGCAAAATGATCAATCCGCTGCTTATCGAAGATGCTGTGCGAGCAGCACTGAATGAAGATTTAGGCCGCGCTGGCGATATTACCAGCCAAGCCACAATACCTGCCAGCGCCACGGCCACGGCTGTGATTGCGTCGCGGCAAATTGGCGTGATTGCGGGAATGGCGTTTGCGAAGGCTGCTTTTGCAGTAATGGACCCACATTTGAAATTTGAAATTCTTGTGGATGATGGTGGCCATGTTTCAGCGGGCACTGAAGTCGCACGCATTTCCGGCCCGGCCCGCGCTCTATTATCTGGTGAACGGGTGGCGCTGAATTATCTTGGTCGGCTTTCTGGCATTGCTTCGCTCACGGCCAAGTTCGTTGCTGAAATTGCTCACACCAAAACCAAAATCGCTGACACGCGCAAGACTACACCGGGCCTACGCGCCTTTGAAAAATATGCAGTGCGCTGCGGCGGCGGCATGAACCATCGCTTCGGCTTGGATGATGCCGTGCTGATTAAAGACAATCACATTGCGGTGGCCGGAGGAGTGGTCGCTGCCCTACGAGCTGCAAAGACACAGGTGGGCCATTTAGTGAAAATCGAAATTGAAGTCGATAATTTGCAGCAACTTAAAGAGGTGATCGCTGAAGGTGCGGATGTGGTGCTGCTCGATAATATGAGTTTGGATCAACTCCGCGAAGCCGTGCAGATGGTCGTTGGGAAAATGAAGTGCGAGGCTTCGGGCAATGTGAACCTTGCAACCATAAAGGCCATTTCCGAAACTGGCGTTGATATTATTTCCAGCGGGGCACTGACGCATTCGGCACCCGTGTTGGATTTGGGGTTGGATATTAAAATAGAGACCGCAGCTCGACTGCTTGATGATGAAGAGCAAGACTGGGTGAATGGCCCAGCAGTTGGCAGAGAAATTCTGTGAGGTGCAGCGATATTTATATGGTGGCGCTGGATGAGGTGATAACGATTTTTGTGCGAGTGCAAATTTATCA